>DASYIJ010000295.1:0-8089 GCA_035997675.1 Solirubrobacteraceae bacterium | reverse complement strand
CGCACTGCACGCGCGAGCCATCCTCGCCGACCAGCGAGGCGTCGATTCCGATGTCCCCGGCCCCGACCGTCTCCAACGGCTTCTTCTTGGCCCCCATGATCGCCTTTAGGGAGGGGTAGCGGGGCTCGTTGATGGCGTCGCCGACCGAGATCACCGCTGGCAGCTCGACCTGGACGGTGTCGTAGCCGTACTCAGCTTGGCGCTCGCAGCGCAGCGCGCCGTCCTGCACGTCGAGCTTGATGACCTGGGTCAGCGAGGGCATGCGCAGGTGGTCGGCGACCACGGCGCCGATCGTGTAGCACTCGCCGTCGTCGGACTGCTGACCGAGCAGCACCAGGTCGGGCTGCTCCTTCTCGAGCGCCTTTGAGAGCGCGTAGCCCGTGGCCGCCACATCGGAGCCGGCGAGCGCGTCATCGCTTAGGTGCAGCGAGCGGTCGGCGCCGAGCGAGACCGCCTTGTGCAGCGCCCGCACGGCCGAGCCGGGACCCATCGTGACCGCGACGATCTCGTCGACCTCCACGGCTCCGCCTTCGCGGATCTGCATCGCCGCTTCGATCGCATGCGTGTCGTAGGGATTGAGGTTCTTTTCACCTGAGCGGTCCATGCGCCCCGTCGAGGGATCTATGCGCTTCTCGACGGCGGCGTCCGGGACCTCTTTCACCAGGACGCAAATCTTCAAATCAGGCCTCCTTGAAGGGTGCCCAGCGACGCGGCGGGCACGGGGACAGCGCGCGTTTGCCCTCGCTTCTCGGGCAAACGAGGTCCGGCATCATAACGTTGTTGACTGACCGGTCAATCGCCAAACTCGTGACGTTCGGCACTAGGCCGTCACGGCACCCTCGATGAAGTCGACGATCTCCTGCGTGGAAGCGCCGGGGGTGAAGACCTCGGCGATGCCGAGGCGCTTGAGCTCATCGATGTCGTCGGCGGGGATCGTCCCGCCGACCGTGACGACCACGTCGTCGACGCCCTCTTCGCGCAGGAGCTCGACCACCCGCGGCACCAGGGTCATGTGCGCCCCCGACAGGATCGAGAGCCCGACGGCGTCGGCGTCCTCCTGGATCACGGTGGCGACGATCTGCTCCGGCGTCTGATGGAGGCCGGTGTAGATCACCTCCATGCCGGCGTCGCGCAGCGCTCGGGCGATGATCTTGGCGCCGCGGTCGTGCCCGTCGAGCCCGGGCTTGGCGACCACGACGCGGATCCTGCGGTTTCCGGTCGCGTTCATGCGGGCGCGAATCCTAGTCCTATCCGGCCGTGGGTCGGGATCGGGTCGCGGGCGCTCACTGCGACTCGCGCCGCACCCCGGAGGGCACGGTGAGCGAGCCGGCGCCGTAGTTCACGAGCAACGGGCTCCGGGTCTGCGGCGTCACCCGATAGGCGACGGTCAGCGGAATCACCGAGCCCGGCGGCAGCGTCACGACGAGGCCGAGCCGCGACAGCTCGTTCGGGGGCAGCGGCTTGGGCTTCTGGTAGGCCCCGTAGAGGCCGTGGGCATAGGCGTTCACGAACTGCGCGTAGCTGCGCAGGGCGGTGCCGCGGGCGTCGTGGACGCGGATCGATGCCGCCACGACATGCAGCGAGCGCTTCGAGCGGTTCTCGACGATGCCCGTGAGGACCCGGTCCGACGGCAGGTGGGCGGCCCGGAACACGAGCGGCGCCTTCTTCCACTCCAGGCCCGTGCCGGCGTGCCGGCCTCCCCCGCTCCCGCCGCAGCCCGCCAGCGCCAGCGTGGCGCCGGCGACGGCCGCCACGGCCCGTGTCACGACGGCTTCGGGGGAACGTCGAACCAGTCGCAGGCGACCGGTCGCGGGTTGGTCTTGGGGTCCCACGCGGTGCAGGGGACCAGCAGCGAGTACGTCGCCGGGTTCGGCGGGTGGAACGAGTCCGATCCCGGGCACCCGGGCAGGCTCGCCGGCGTGCTCTGGTGGGCGGACCCGGACAGCGACGAGTTGGCCGCCCAGCAGTTGCGCACGCCCTCCTCGTCCCAGAAGAAGTCCTTGCCGTTCGGGGCGGCCGCCCCGCTGGGGGCGGTGCCCATCCGGTTGTTCATGAACTGGCTGCCGTTCGACGTGTCGTTCTGATGCCCGGGGTCGTTGTCGCCCCGCACGGCCGCCGGCACCGAGATCAGCGCGACTCCCCAGCGCCAGTTGTCGTAGATCTGATTGTTCTGCACGAGGTCGCGGTTGCCGCCGCCGATCAGAAGGCCGGTCCCGACGGCCGTCTGGAACTGCGGGCACACGATCTCCTTGGGGCGCGCGGGGAACGGATGCGCGTTGCAGTAGTTCTGCCGCTCGGCGGTGAAGTAGTTGACGTTGTTGGAGTAGATCCGGTTGTTCACCCAGCGGAAGCACTCCTGCGGCATCCCGGGATGGCCCGAGGCGAACGAGTCCGTCGTCAGACCCGTGTTGTTGTCGTGGAACGACGAGTCGTGGACGTAGGTGGAGTTCCCGGCTGTGCCGGAGTAGCCGAGCACGTTGTCGTGGGAGTTGATGTTGCGCATCTCCGTCGTCGTGGGCCCGCACCCGGCGCGGGGATTCGCGGCCGAGCTACCCGCGTCGCACATCCCGTAGGCGTTGGGGTCGACGTTGCAGCCCTTGGCGTTGGAGCCGGGGTACACACCTGAGTCGCCGTTGTTGTACGCCTCGATGTTCTCGTACAGGCCGTGGACCGCGGTGAAGCTGAGGATCCCGTAGTTCTGCGCGTAGCGCGCCACGATGTTGTGGACGTGGAACCCGTCCACCTCCACGAGGTCGATGTCGTTGAACGCGCCCTGTTCGATCGTGAAGTTCGAGAGGTAGATGCCGTTGGCGCGGTCGACGCGCAGCACGTCCGTCTTGTAGCGGTCGCCCTGGATGAGCACGTCGCCGGGGCCACGTCCGTAGCCGGAGATCTGGAGGTTGCACTTCTGCATGCAGATCGGAAGGCTCGGATTGAGCGGGTTGTCCTCGGCGCGCGGGTCGCCCTCGACCGCGATCAGGTTCTTCGAGTTGGGGCACTTGAGGTGGTAGTTGCGGTTCGCCCGCACCGGCGGGTCGTCGGATGCGGGACCGGCCGGGGGCGGCGCGGTGTTGGTGAAGCCCTCGGTCTCGACATAGTCGTTCGCGCACGGCGGCTGCCCGTAGCTGCCGAACGGGACCCGGCGGCTCGCCGGCTCCGTGTAGACGCCGGGCAGGAGCAGGATCCGGTCACCGCTCTTGGCGGCGTTGACCGCCGACTGGATGCTGCGGAAATGACAGCGACGAAGCGCCTGGAGCCGCGGCCGCAGCGCGCGCCGATTCTTCCCGAAGATGCGCTTGAGGCGGCTCAGGGAGTCGCGCTGGCAGACCACGATCGCGGGACCGGTCGACCGCGCCGCAGGGACCGAGCCGGGCTGCGGGTACGGGAACTTCGTGATCCGCTCGGGGTGGGCGCCGCCGCTCGCCGGAAGCAGGAGCACGATGGCCAGGAGCGCGCCGGTCAGGGCGCCGAGCACCAGCGAGCGACGGTGGCGGCGCATCGCTAGATCTCCTCCGTGGTCACGCGCAGGCGGTCGGAGCGCGCGGACCGGAACTGGACCGTGATGCGGTACGACAGCTCCCAGGCCGAGGGCCCGTCGCATGCGACCTCGGTGCGGTCGCACGCGGCGGTGCCGCGAACGGTGGTCGTGCACACGAAGCGGTGCCGGGAGCGACGCCGGCACACCGGCCTCGAGTAGCGCGGGCGTGAGGCATCGCCGGCGCGCTTGCGGGCCAGGCGCGCCGCCGCCGACTTCGCGGCGGCCTGGGCGCGGGTCTTGGAGAGGACGTGGTCCCTGGCCGCGGCGGGGGCCGCGGCCACGAGCGCGCAGGCAGCGGCGACGGCGGGAAGCGTCCTCCTCAGGAGCATCAGGCGGGCGACCCTAGCGAAACCGCGATCGACCGCGCGGCGGTAACCGTTCGACCGGCGGTCGAGGCGCTCTAGAAAACGGGGGCTTCGGTGTAGGTGCCGAAGACCGCCTGGAGCGACTCGACGATCTCGCCCTCCGTGGCGTGGGCTCGCGCGGCGTCGAGGAGGGCGGGCATCAGGTTGGACTCGCCGGCGGCCTGCTCGCGCAACTCGCCGAGCGCGCGCTCGACTGCGGTGGCGTCGCGCCGGGCTCGGGTGGCCTCGAGGCGGCCGATCTGCTTGCGCTCCAGCGCCGGGTCGATGCGCAGGATCTCCAGCGGCTCCTCGCCCTCCTGCTGGAAGGCATTGACGCCGACGACGATCCGCCGCCCCTCGTCCACCTCGCGCTGGTAGGCGAACGCGGCATCGGCGATCTCGCGCTGCGGGAAGTTGCGCTTGACGGCCTCGACCATCCCGCCCAGCTCGTCGATCTTGGCGAAGTAGTCGTAGGCCTGGCGCTCGATCTCGTCGGTCATGGCCTCGACGAGGTAGGAGCCGCCCAGCGGGTCGATGCTGTTGGCGATCCCCGACTCGTGGGCGATCACCTGCTGCGTGCGCAGCGCGAGCCGGACGGCCTCCTCCGCGGGCAGCGCGAGCGCCTCGTCGTAGGAGTTGGTGTGCAGCGACTGCGTGCCGCCGAGCACGCCGGCGAGCGCCTCGATCGTGGTGCGGACGACGTTGTTGAGCGGCTGCTGGGCGGTCAGGGATACGCCGGCGGTCTGGGTGTGGAAGCGCATCAGCCAGGAGCGCTCGTCGCGTGCCCCGAACCGTTCGCGCAGCTCGCGCGCCCAGATGCGCCGCGCGGCGCGGTACTTCGCGACCTCCTCGAAGAGGTCGATCTGCGCGTTGAAGAAGAACGACAGCCGCGGCGCGAAGTCGTCGACGTCCAAACCGCGGGCGACGGCCTGCTCGACGTACGTGAGCCCGTCCTTGAGAGTGAACGCGAGTTCCTGCGCCGCGGTCGATCCGGCCTCGCGGATGTGGTAGCCGGAGATCGAGATCGGGTGCCAGCGCGGCATGTGGCCGGCCGCCCACTCGATCATGTCTCCGACGAGGCGCATCGCCGGGTCGATCGGGAAGCACCACTCCTTCTGGGCGATGTACTCCTTGAGGATGTCGGCCTGGATCGTGCCGGCCAGCGCCTCGGGCGGGATCTCCCGCCGCTCCGCGGCCACCACGTAGAACGCGAGCATGAGGGCGGCGGGCGCGTTGATGGTCATGGACACCGAGACCTCGTCGAGCGGAATCCCCTGGAAGAGGGTCTCCATGTCGTCGAGCACGTCCACGGCGACGCCCTCGCGCCCGACTTCCCCGAGCGACCGGGGATGGTCGGAGTCGTGGCCCATCAGGCTCGGCATGTCGAACGCCGTGGACAGGCCGGTCTGGCCGTGGTCGAGCAGGTAGCGAAACCGTTCGTTGGTCTCCTCGGCGGTGCCGAAGCCGGCGAACTGCCGCATCGTCCACAGCCGGCCGCGGTACATCGACGGGTACACGCCGCGCGTGAACGGGAACTGCCCCGGCAGTCCGATGCTCGCCGGGTTCTCGGGGCCGTCCTCCTCGGTGTACAGCGGCTTGACGGGCTCACCGCTGACCGTCGTGAACAGCCCGTCGCGCTGCTGCGCGGAGTTGAGGCGCTCGCGCTCCCAGCGCTCGAGTGCGGTCAGCTCACGGGGCTCGGTGGCCATGGCGCGAAGTCTACGCGCGCGCCCCGGACCGACCGAGTGCTCAGCCGGAGAAGACCGACGCCTGCGGGTCCTCGGCGCGGTTGGCGTTGTAGCCGACGAACCGGTAGGTCCCGTGCTGCATGTCCTCGTCGTCTCCCCAGACCGTGGTGACCTCGTAGATCGCGTAGCGCGGATGCCCGCGGAGGGCGCGCCGCAGCGCGCCGCGCGGTACGCGCCGCGAGTGCACCGCGCGCGCTCGGAAGAAGACGTGCTCCTGACCGTCCAGGGGACCGGACTCGAAATGAGCGATCACGGGACGCTCGGGATCGAGTGCCTCGATCGCCGGCTCCCCGCTGATCTTGCGTTCAGGCTCTGCCATACCAATCACAACACGGCCGCCGCAACGTTGCTGCGGCGCCTCTCGCCACAGCAAAGGATGCCACGCCGCCGCGAGGCGACGCGCCAACTTCCGGCCGACCGTCCCCGTGGGGCCGCGGGTTACTTCTGCGCGCCGTAGAGCTGGCGCATGATCTCGGTGATCAGCGGGGCCGTCTCGCCCCAACCGGGGCAGCAGGTCGGGCCGCCCTTGCGGCTGATGCCGATCTCCAGGTGCGGCGTGTCCGAGATCCCGACGCTGCCGCATCCGACCTGCGCAATGGGCTGGCCCCGCTTCACCTGCGCACCGACCTTCACGAGCGCCGGCGCCGAATGGCCGTAGTAGATGTAGCGCCCGGCGTAGGGGCCGGTCGCCACCCGGAGAATGGGGGACTCCGAGCCGAAGCCCGAGATCCCCTCCTCCACGATCTTGCCGTCGGTCACGGCGACGAGCGTGAGCTGCTTGCCGCAGAAGCCGGTGAAGGGCGGGATGTCGATGCCCTGGTCGGCGCTCCAGTAGCTCGGCGGCGCAACGCGGTTGATCGGCTGGATCGGGAACACCCAGCTCTCGGTGCCGGCGGTCGCCTTGCGCGCGGCGCGAGCCGACTTCATCGCCTTGATCGTGCCGGTGCCGGCCACGCCGTCGGAGCCCAGCCCCCGGGCGCGCTGGAAGCGGCGCACGGCGTTCTGGGTGGCGCGGTCGTAGCGGCCGGTCACCTTGACCGATCCGTAGCCGAGCTCGCGCAGCCACATCTGCAGCACGGTCACCTCATCGCCGGTCGAGCCGTACTTGAGCCGGTGCGTGCCCATGCGCTTCTGCGCCGCCGGCAGGTCGGGCGGCGGCTGGTAGCCGTAGGACGTGCCGCCGGTCGGGGTCGCGGACGGGGTGCTGGCCGCGTGCGCGGTCGCCGCCGCGAGCAGCGTCAGCGCCAGCGCGGTCACGCAGGCGAGGCACGCGCGTAGGCGGCGGCTCGGCGAGGCTGTCACACGGGTGGTCATCCGGTGGCGATGCGATCCGTCGTCCTGCTTGGCTCGCCTACGGGGTTAGCTGACGGGCTTGCGCGGTGAGACCGCGCTACCAGGCGGCAGTGCCTGGACTCGCCCCTCGACCGCCGTGCTTCGGCGGGCGGTGGGTCCCCCGATCCCCAGTTATGGAGACTCGGCGTGCGGGCGGCACGGTATCAAGACGTACGGCCGCAAGCGTCGGTGACCGACGGCCCCGGGCTACGCGGGAAGGACGGACAGGCCGCCGAGAAGCAGCGCGATGATCAGGACGGCGAGCGCCGCGCCGACCACCGCCCCCGCAACGGCACCGCCGTCGCTGATGGTCTGGACCGGTTCGAGCCGGCGTAGGTCCTTGAGCGTCACGATTTCACCTCCGCTTTCGTGCGCCTACGGGGTTAGCTGACGGGCTCGCGCTGAAAGCCGCGCTACCGGGCACTCGGCCCTGATTCGCCCCGCGACCGCCCCTGCGGCGGCCGGTGGTTCCCCCGTTCCGCGCTACCCGTGACAGGGGCCGCGCGGACTCGGCAGGTGCATGGACGGGCTGACCCTAGCAACGGTTCCGGAGGGTCCGCGGCACCCCTCCCTGCGGTGTCATACTGCGAACGCTGTGTGCATGCAGTGCATGATCGGCGCGATGGGCGCCGGAGCCGGAGCCACCGGGACGCGAGCCTGGCTCGGGCATCGCGGCTTCCGGTGGATCACCCCCGGGCGGATGCGCGCGATCACGCTCGCGCTGCTCGCCGCCGCGCTTCTCGCCGCGAGCACGCTCTCGGGCTCGACGCGTGCCGGCGCCACCGGGCACCCCGCCCCCGCACACGCTGCGCCGGCGGCGAGCGCCTCGCCCTGACCGCGGCGCTCCGCCTCCTCCTCACCGCGGCCGCCACCGCCCTGCTCGCCGGCTGCGGCGGCTCGGGCGCCGGCGGCGCCGCCGCACCGTCGCCCGGCCCGCCGATCGGCGTGGGCCCCAGCGCCGCGTACATGCCCCCGGCGCGCGGCGCGGCCGCCAGCGCCGGCACGCCCATCCGGCAGCTCCGCTGCACGCCCGGAGGCGACGGCCGCGTGGGCGCGCATGTGGAGCTGTTCGCCCAGCGCCGCGTCGTGGTCATCCCGGCGGGCATCGGGATGGCGCCGCCGCTGCG
>DASYIJ010000280.1:0-1644 GCA_035997675.1 Solirubrobacteraceae bacterium | reverse complement strand
CGTGCGCCTGACCAGGGTGGCGACGATCCCGATCCGCACCGCCGCCGACCTCGTCCAGACCCCGTACACCGACCGCACGATCGCCCGCACCAACACCTGGAGCTGGAAGAAGGGGCGCACCGTGTTCGAGCTCGTCGCGCCGGGTGGCGACACCTACGTGATGCAGAGCTACGCGCAGATCAAGGATCCGACACTGACGATCGGCAGGCTGCGCTCGCTCGGCCGCCGCCTGAAGCTGCCGACCGGCTGGAGGTACCGGTCGCGCCGGCTGCGGGACGCGCTCACCCTCTCCGCCGTGGGCAGCGCAACGATCACCCAGGACGAGCTGCAGAACACCTACCAGCTCGCCACCACGACGCGGCCCCACGGCCGGCGGGTGCGTCACGCCGTGCACCTGTCGGGACAGACGCGGTCGATCGCCAAGCCGGCGACGCCCGGGACGATCGAGGACCACGGCACGATCTTCGGGGCTGGCTTTGGCCCAGGCACCGTCGAGCTCGTGGCCACGCTCAAGGACGGGCGGGGCACCGGTACCTTCCGCCTCGTCTTCCCCCGCGGATCGGTTTCGGGGACGTTCTCGATGCCCTTCACGATCAGCGGGGGCGAGATCGACTTCCTCGGGACCGCGAAGCTCACCGCCGGCACCGGCGCCTTCCGCGGGGTGACGAGCGCCAACCTCCGCGCGCACGACCACAACACGCTGAACGGCCAGAACGGCCGGCTCTCGCTCGACGGCTTCGCGACGTACTGACGTAGCGTGCATTCCCGGTGACCGGGTCTCCGCGTCCTCCCAACCTGCTTCTGCTGATCACCGATCAGCAGCGCGCGCCGATGCACTGGCCCGAGGAGCCGGGCTGGCTGGACGCCCTGATGCCGGCCGACGCCGAGCTGCGCCGGACCGGCGTGTCGTTCGAGCGGACCTTCGTCGCCACGTGCATGTGCTCGCCGAGCCGCGCGTCCTTCTTCACCGGAACGTTCCCCTCGCGCCACGGCGTGGGGCTGACGCTGACCCTCGGCGACCTCTGGCCGGACCCGCACAACATTCCCGACGTCCTGCGGACGGCGGCGGACCTGATGCGGACCGGGGACGCGCCGCGCGGGCGCCTGGCGCGCACGTTCGGACGCACGTCGCTACGTCTCGGGCCCAAGAGCGGCCGCGAACCGGAGCTCGCGCCGGCGGTCCCGACGATCGCGCGGATGCTCCGTGCGCGCGGATACGAGGTGGTCCTGAAGGGCAAGTGGCATCTGTCCAAGGCCGTGGGCGCCGAGTTCGGGCCGGCGGACAGCCGGCGCCTCGCGCGCGACTACGGGTTCGCCGGCTGGGAGCCGCCGGACGCCGGCGGCGACGCCAAGGCCAAGCACTTCGGCGGCGGCAACGCGGGGACGAGCGGACTGGGATGGGACGAGGACTACACCCGGCAGGCCCTCTCCTGGCTCGGGCAGGCCGACCTCCCCGAGCCGTTCTGCCTGATCGTGTCGCTGATCAACCCCCACGACGTTCTCGGCTACCCCGCGCAATACGAGGCGGGCGGCTATGACGCGGCCGAGTTCCGGGACCTCGGCGTCGGTCTGCCGCCCACGATCGACGAGAGCCTGCGCGACAAGCCGGGCGTGCAGTCGCTGGCGACGCTCGGGCAGGTGGCG
>DASYIJ010000157.1:0-4320 GCA_035997675.1 Solirubrobacteraceae bacterium | reverse complement strand
CCCGCCGCGGCGACCGGCCCCACCGCCGCGCCCGCTCGTAGGTGCCCCAGACGCCGGTCATGCGCAGATGGGAGTGCAGGACGAGGTCGCCCTCGAAGTGGAGGAACAGGTGCTTGCCGTGGGTGTCGATCGCGGTGATCGGGCGGTCCGCGAGACGCGTCGGCCAGCGGTCCATCGCGTGGCGACGCTGCGGGGTGAGGATCTCCTCCGGCACGCGGCCCTCGAGTACGGGGCGCATGCGGTTCGCGGCGTAGCGAATGGTGTCGCCCTCGGGCATGCGGCCAGGATAGGGGTGGGGTCGCGCCGGTGGACGCAGCGCCGCTAGGCGCTGAGTGTCAGCGCGCGCGGGCTCTGACGGAACCCGAGCTCGATCAGGATGGGGGCCAGCGGCGATCCGGCGACCGGCTCGCCGTTCACGCGCTCGATGCCGATGCGCCGGACGCGCCCGGAGCGCACGTGGTCGGCGAGCGCCTCGAGGGCCGGGTACAGCCGCGGATCGTGCTCCTCGACGAGCGTGAGCAGGCCCTTCCCCGAGCGCTCGAGGTAGACGACGGGCTCGGCGCCTACGAGCACGACCTGCGCACCCGCCACGCGCTGTGGCCGGCGTGTCTCGGCGTCGCCCTCTCGCTTTGGCCACGGCAGCGCGGCCCCGTAGGGCTGCGCCGGGTCGACGGCGGCGAGCACGAGCGGGGAGCCGTCGTCGGTCCGCTGGGCGCGGAGTCGCTCCACCGCCCCGGGAAGCGCGAACTGCGCTCCGCCGAGACCCTCGACGAAATAGCCGCGACGCGCGACGCCCAGCGTCTCCAGCGCGGCGAGCGAGTCGTAGACGGCCGAGAAGCCACCCGGGATCCCCTCCGCCAGCACCTGCTCGCGGGTCACGATGCCGTAGCGCTCCAGCAGCAGCTCGGCCAGGGCGCGCCGGCGAGCGCCCGGATCGGGCGCGTCGCGCAGCAGCGTGGACACCAGCGACCAGCGGCCCTGGACCTGTGCCTGAGCACCGGTGCGGCGTGAGCCAAAGCGCCGGCCCGAGCGCCGCGCCTGCTCGCGTTGGGCGCGGGCGAGGGTCAGCCGCGGCGCGCGCAGGGGCGCGAAGGCGTCGTTCGTAACCTCGCCCGCCCACACCAGGTCCCACAGCGCCTCCTGCAGCTGCTCCGGCGCGAGCTCCACGTCCATGAGCAGGTCGGTGAAGAAGCAGGCGCCGGACGCCAGGCGCTCACGCACCGCGTGGTGCTCGGGCTCGGCCGGCGGATCGCCCTTCGCGGGCGGGGGGCCCACATGGGAGGCGTCCTCGCGGAAGTACATGGCAACCCGGCCGGAGCGCCGGCCAATTGCCCCGGCGCCGATCCACACGAGCTCGCCGCTCGCACAGAGCTGGTCCATCCACGTCGGCGAGTAGGCGCCGACCCGGCGCGGCAGCACGTCGCGTTCCCACGCCTCGACCGGCAACGCGATGCCCTGCAGCGGCACGAGGATCTCTCGCAGGCGGTCGACGCCGGCGCCCTGCGCCGGGTGGCGGTCGATGCCTTGCCACGACGCGGCGAAGCGGGCGAACGCCCGCTGGTCGGCGGGCTCGATCTCCTTGCGCAGTACGGCGAGCGACGCGCGGCGCAGCCGACGCAGGACGTCCGTGTCGCACCATTCGCGCTCCGTCCCGCCCGGGCGCAGCTCGCCCTGGACGAGGGCGCCGCCGCGCTCGAGCTCGCGCAGCGCGGCGCCGGGGTCGACCCCGTAGCGGTCGCGCAGCTCGCGCGTGGTGAAGGGCCCGTGGGACTGGGCGTAGCGGCGGGCGATGCGCTCGAGCGGGTCGGACACCGGCTCGAGGAAGCTGTCCGGCAGCCCGCTCGGCGGGACGGCGCCGAATGCGTCGCGGTAGGTGCCGGCGTCCGCGGCCGCCACCCAACGCTCCTCACCGGCCAGGCGCAGCCGGATCGCACGGCGTTCCCGTTCCAACTCGGCGAGCATCGCGTCGGCGTCCACGCCCACGAGCACGCGCGCGTGGACCTCGTCGCGATTGAGGTCTCCCAGATGGCGGAGCACGTCGTGGAGCGCGTCGCGCGTCTCCGCCTGGGTGCGCTCGGAGCGATGCTGGAGATCGGCCTCGACCTGCTCCAGCGCCGCCGGGTCGATCAGCTCGCGCAGCTCCTCCTGACCGAGCAGCTCGCGCAGGAGGTCACGGTCGAGCGACAGGGCGGCGGCGCGCCGTTCCGCGTTCGGCGCGTCGCCCTCGTACATGTAGGTGGCGACGTAGTCGAACAGCAGCGACGAGGCGAAGGGGGACGCCGTCTGCGTCTCCGCCTCCACGATCGACAGCTCGCGCCGGTGCAGCGCGGTCAGCAGCGACTGCAGGCCCGGGAGGTCGAGCACGTCGCGCAGGCACTCGCGGTAGGTCTCGAGCACGATCGGGAATTCGCCGTATTGCTTCGCCACCTCGAGCAGGGTCTGCGCCTTCAGTCGCTGCTGCCACAGCGGCGTGCGCTTCCCGGGATAGGCGCGCGGGATCAGCAGCGCGCGGGCGGCGTTCTCGCGGAAACGCGCGCCGAACAGCGCGGAGGACGAGAGCTCGGCGACCACGCGCTCCTCGACCTCGTCGGGCTCTATCAGCACGAGCTCGGCGCCGGGCGGCTCGTCGGCGTCGGGGAGGTGGACGATGATGCCGTCGTCGGACCAGATGGCGTCGGACTCCAGGCCGAACTCCTCTCGGATGCGCGCGGACAGCGCCAGTCCCCAGGCCGCGTGCACCCGGCCGCCGTAGGGCGAGAGCACGCACAGCCGCCAGTCGCCGATCTCGTCTCGGAAGCGCTCGATCACGATGGTGCGGTCCGAGGGGACGACCCGCGTGGCCGCCTGCTGCTCGCGCAGGAAGGCGAGGAGGTTGCGCGCCGCCAGCTCGTCGAGGTCGAAGTCGCGCTCCAGCACCTCGGCGGGTTGCTCGACCGCCCAGCGCGAGAAGGCGCCGATCGCCTCGCCCAGCTCCTTCGGGCGCCCGATGCCGTCGCCCTTCCAGAACGGCACCGCGCCCGGGACGCCCGGGGCCGGCGTCACCACGACGCGGTCGCGGCCGATCTCCTCGATCCGCCAGCTCGAGGCGCCGAGCAGGAACGTCTGACCGGGGCGGGCCTCGTAGACCATCTCCTCGTCGAGCTCGCCCACGCGGCGGCCGTCCGGCAGCGTCACCGAGAACAGGCCCCGATCCGGGATGGTGCCCGCATTGGTGACCGCGAGCTGACGGGCGCCGCGGCGGGGCCGGATGGTTCCGGCCACGCGGTCCCACACGATCCGCGGGCGAAGGTCGCCGAACTCACTCGACGGGTAGCGGCCGTCGAGCATGTCGAGCACGTTCTCGAGCTGCGCCCGGGACAGCTCGGCGTAGGTGTGGGTCCGCCTGACGAGGGAGTGGAGCTCGTCCACCGCGACGACCTCGTCCGAGGCGGCGATCGCCACGATCTGCTGGGCGAGCACGTCGAGCGGGTTGCGGGGGACGACCGTGGCCTCGATCTTGCCCTCGCGCATTCGCCGGGCGACGACCGCGCACTCGAGCAGGTCGGCGCGGAACTTGGGGAAGATGCGGCCCTTGGAGACGTCGCCGACGTTGTGACCGGCGCGGCCGATCCGCTGCATGCCGCGCGACACCGACTTCGGCGACTCGACCTGGAGCACGAGGTCGACCGCGCCCATGTCGATTCCCAGCTCAAGCGACGAGGTCGCGACCAGGCACGGGAGGCGGCCGGACTTCAGCTCCTCCTCGACGACGAGGCGCTCCTCACGCGCCAGCGAACCGTGGTGCGCGCGCGCGATCTCGGGTGGTGCGGCGGGGCCCTGGGGATCGTGGCCCTCCTCCTCAGCGGCGGCGAGCTCGTTGAGGCGCAGCGCGAGGCGCTCGGCCGCGCGGCGATTGTTTACGAACACGATCGTCGATCGGTGCTCCTGCACCAGCCGCAGAAGCTCGGGATAGATCGCGGGCCAGATCGATTGGCGGGTCGATTCGCCACCGAGCCCGGAGTCGAGCTCGAGGTCGGCATCCGGCTCGACCATGGACTCGACCGGCACGTGGATCTTGAGATCCATCGGCTTGCGCATGCCGGCGTCGACCACCCGGCAGGTCCGCTGCGGCCCGACCAGGAAGCGCGCGACCTCCTCGAGCGGGCGCTGCGTCGCGCTCAGGCCGATGCGCTGGAGTGGGCGACCACCGCCGTCGCCCGCGAGCGCCTCGAGGCGCTCGAGCGTGAGGGCGAGGTGCGCGCCGCGCTTGGTCTGGGCCACGGCGTGGATCTCGTCGACGATCGCCCACTGCGCGCCGGTGAGCATCTCCCTCGCCTGGGA
>DASYIJ010000143.1:0-10673 GCA_035997675.1 Solirubrobacteraceae bacterium | reverse complement strand
GCAGGGCGGGCTGCAGGCGATGTTCGAGTACCAGACCGCGATCAGCGAGCTCACCGGCCTGCCCGTGTCCAACGCCTCCGTGTACGAGGGCCCGTCGGCCGTGGCCGCCGCGGGCTACCTGGCCGAGCTCACGAACGGGCGGCGCCGCTTCGTCGTCTCGCGCGGCGTGCACCCGCACAGCCGCGAGACGCTCGCCACCACCTCGGCCGGATGGGGGACCGAGATCGTCGAGGTTCCGCTCGCCGGCGGCTCGACCGACGCCGCGGCACTCGCCGATGCGATCGACGAGGACACGAGCGCGGTCTTCCTCCAGCAGCCGAACTTCTTCGGCGCCGTCGAGGACCTGCAGGCGCTGACGGGCGCCGCCCGCGAGGCCGGTGCGCTCGTCGTGTGCGCGTGCGACCCGATCCCGCTGGGCATCCTGCGGCCCCCCGGGGAGTGCGGCGTCGACGTGGCGGTCGGCGAGGGCCAGACCCTCGGCAACCGGCTCGACTACGGCGGTCCGTCGTTCGGGTTCTTCGCCGCCGGCGAGGCCCACCTGCGCCGGATGCCCGGCCGGATCGCGGGCGAGACCACCGACGTCGACGGCCGCCGCGGGTTCGTGCTCACCCTCCAGACCCGCGAGCAGCACATCCGCCGCGAGAAGGCCACCTCGAACATCTGCACGGCGCAGGCGCTCAACGCCCTGGGCGGCGTCATCTACCTCTCCTGGCTGGGCCGGCGCGGCCTCGTCGAACTGGGCGAGCTGCTGGTCCGCCGCACGGCGTATGCGCGGGAACGCCTGGCGGCCCTCGACGGCGTGTCGCTCCTGCACGAGCAGCCGGTGGTGCGGGAGTTCGCGGTCGCCCTCGACGCCCCGGTCGACGCCGTGCGCGCCCGCTGCCTGGCCGAGGGCATCAACCCCGGCTACGCGCTCGGCCGCGACTACCCCGAGCACGAGGACGGCCTCCTCGTCGCGCTCACCGAGCTGCGCACGCGCGAGCACATCGACCGCCTGGCCGACGTCCTCGGCCGAGCCGTCGCGTCGGAGCGCGCCGGCGAGACCGCGGGGGTGGGCGCATGAGCGCGCGATTGAGCGAGACGCCGCAGCAGCGCGACCGCGCGGTGACGATCTACGAGCGCTCGCGGCCGGGACGCCGCGCGTTCGTCGCGCCCGAGACGGACGTTCCCGAGCGCCCGCTCGACGAGCTGATCCCGGCGAGGCTGCGGCGGGCCGACCCGGCGAAGCTGCCCGAGGTCGCCGAGCCCGAGATCGTGCGCCACTACAACCGGATCTCCAAGCGCAACTTCGACCTGGACACCGGCTTCTATCCGCTCGGCTCGTGCACGATGAAGCACAACCCCAAGCTGCACGAGCGCGTCGCCGCGCTGCCGGGCAACGCCCGCCTGCACCCGCTCCAGGACCCGGCGCGCGCGCAGGGTGCGCTCGAGCTGATGTGGCGGTTGCAGGGTGCGCTGGCCGAGATCGCGGGGCTGCCGCATGTCTCCCTTCAGCCGTCCGCCGGGTCGCACGGCGAGCTCGCCGGCGTGCTGCTCACGCGCGCCTACCACGAGGACCGCGGCGAGACCCGCCACAAGGTGCTGACGCCCGACACCGCGCACGGGACCAACCCGGCCACGGTGACGATGGCCGGCTATGACCTCGTGAAGGTCGCCACCGCGGCGGACGGCGGCGTGGACGTGGACGACCTGCGCGCCAAGGCCGACGAGGACGTCGCCTGCCTGATGCTCACCAATCCCAACACGCTGGGGTTGTTCGACCGCAACATCGAGGAGATCGCGCGGATCGTGCACGGCGTCGGGGCCACGCTCTACTACGACGGCGCCAACCTCAACGCGGTGGTGGGCATCTCCCGGCCCGGGGACATGGGCTTCGACATCGTCCACTTCAACCTGCACAAGACCTTCACGCAGCCGCACGGGGGCGGCGGGCCCGGCGCCGGCCCGATTGCCGTGTCCGACCGCATCGAGCCGTTCCTGCCCCGGCCGCAGGTGGTGCGGCGTGAGGCCGAGGGCAACGGCTCGTCGCGGGCGTTCTTCGACCTCGAGCACGACCGGCCCAAGTCCATCGGCCGGCTGCGCGGGTTCCAGGGCAACTACGGCGTGTTCGTGCGCTCCTATGCCTACATCCGGTCGCTCGGCGCCGAGGGCCTGCGGGAGATGTCGGAGATCGCCGTGCTCAACGCGAACTACCTGCTGGCGCGGTTGAAGGAGGCCGGCGTGGCGGAGTACCTGCCGGTCGCCTACGACCGTCTGTGCATGCACGAGTTCGTGCTCTCGGGCGCACCGATGAAGCGCGAGCTCAAGGTCAAGACGCTGGATCTCGCCAAGCGCCTGCTCGACTACAACATGCACCCGCCGACGGTCTACTTCCCGCTGCTCGTGGACGAGGCGCTGCTGGTCGAGCCGACCGAGACCGAGGCGAAGGAGACGCTCGACG
Source organism: Solirubrobacteraceae bacterium (assembly GCA_035997675.1). Lineage (GTDB taxonomy): Bacteria > Actinomycetota > Thermoleophilia > Solirubrobacterales > Solirubrobacteraceae > JALYZC01. Next base: position 8,233 of record DASYIJ010000143.1, on the reverse strand, counting down.
CCTTCGCCGACACGATCGCCGAGATCCTGCGCGAGGCGAAGGACGACCCGACGATCGCCCAGAACGCGCCCTACACGACGCCCGTCCGCCGCCTCGACGAAGCCGCGGCGGCGAAGCGGCCCGTGATCCGTCAGCCGCTCTAGGCTGCCGCCGCAGTGCGGATCTTCTCCGGCATCCAGCCCACGGGGCGCAAGCACCTGGGCAACTACATCGGCGCGATCACGCAGTACGTGGCCGGCCAGGACCGCGGCGATCCCGCGATCTACTGCATCGTCGACCTCCACGCGATCACGGTCCCGTACGACCCCGCTGAGCTGCGGGCGCGGGTGTACGACACGGCTGCGGTGCTGATGGCGGCCGGGCTCGACGCCGACCGCTGCGTGCTGTTTCGCCAGGGCGACGTCGAGGAGCACACGGAGCTGTGCTGGATGCTCGCGAGCGTGACCGCGTACGGGGACCTCCAGCGCATGCACCAGTTCAAGGAGAAGTCGGCGGGGCAGCGCGAGCTCGTGTCGGCCGGGCTGTTCCTCTATCCGGTGCTCCAGGCGGCCGACGTGCTGGCCTACCGGGCGGACGAGGTGCCGGTGGGCGAGGACCAGCGCCAGCACATCGAGCTCATGCGCGACATCGCTCAGCGCTTCAACGCCCGCTTCGGCGAGGTCCTGGTCGTGCCCGAGGGCCGCTACCCCGAGGTCGGCGCGCGCGTCATGGACCTGCAGAACCCCGAGATGAAGATGTCGACGACCGGCGGGTCCGAGCAGGGGACGGTGCTCGTCCTGGACGATCCCAAGACGATCGAGAAGAAGTTCAAGTCGGCGGTCACCGACTCGGGGAACGAGGTGCGCCGCGCCGAGGACAAGCCGGGCGTCTCCAACCTGATCGAGATCCACGCGGCGGTGCGGGGCGCGAGCCCGGCCGACATCGAGGCCGAGTTCGGCGAGGCCGGGTACGGGACGTTCAAGGCGGCGGTGGCCGAGGACGTGATCGACTACCTGGCGCCCGCGCGGGTCCGCTACGAGGAGCTGCGCGGCGACGAGGCGGCGCTGGAGGCCATCCTCGCCGCCGGCGCCGACAAGGCGCGCGCGATGGCGTCCGAGACGCTGGGGGACGTGCGCCGCGTCATGGGCGTGGGGCCCGCCGCTCGGACCGACTAGCGTCGGCCGCTCGCGCTACGTTAGGCCGCATGCGCCTCGCCGAGCTCGAGCTCGACCTGGACGTCTTCTCGGGTCCCTTCGACCTGCTGCTCACCCTCGTCCTGCGCGAGGAGGTCGACCTGCTCGAGGTCGACCTGGCCGACGTCGTGCTGTCCTACCTCGACCATCTCGAGGCCCGGGGCGAGCTCGACCTCGAGGTGGCGACCGAATTCCTCGTCCTCATCGCGTCCCTGCTCGAGCTGAAGTCCCGGCTGATGCTGCCGCGCGCCGACGACGAGTGGCTCGATCTCGACCCGGCCGAGGCGGCCGAGGAGCTGCTGGCCCGGATGCTGGCCGCGCGCCGGTACCGCCGGGCGGCGGACGAGCTGACCGCCCGCCTGGCCGCCGAGAGCGGCTTTCGCTACCGCTCGGCGCCGCTGCCGGCGCACCTCAAGCGCGCTCCGCTGGAGGCGGCGGAGCAGGTCTATGAACCGGGGCGGCTGGGGGAGGCGCTCGGCGACCTTCTGCGGCATCCGCCGCCGATCGACGTCGGCCACATGCACGTGGTGTCGGCGCGCGTGTCCGTGGCCGCGCGGCTGGAGCATCTGCGTGACCTGCTGCGACGCGGCTCCTTCGACTTCGAGGACGCGGTCCGCGGCGCCGATCGCGTGACCGTGGCCACCACGCTGTTCGCGCTGCTCGAGCTGTACAAGCAGGGCGAGGCGTCGTGGGCGCAGCCCGAGCCGTTCGGCGAGATTGTCGTGAGCGCGCGCTCGGACGCCGCGCCCGCGCAGCGGAGGGTGGCGGGATGAGGGAGCTCGATCGCGTGATCGAGGCGATGCTGTTCCTCTCCGCCGACCCGGTGCCGGTGCCCGAGCTGGCCGACGCGGCGAAGGCCGCCGAGGGCGAGGTCGTCGAGTCGCTCGCCCGCCTGCGCGAGAACTACGCCGAGGGGTGGCGCGGGATCGTCCTGCGCGAGGTGGCCGGCGGCTTCACGCTCGCGTCCGATCCGGTGGCCGAGCCCGCCGCGCGCCGGCTGCTGGCCCGCCCGCGGACACCGCCGCTGACGCCGGCGCAGGCCGAGACGCTGGCGATCGTCGCCTACCTCCAGCCCGTCTCGCGGCCGGAGGTCGCGCGCATCCGTGGCGTCTCGTCGGACTCCGCCACGGCCTCGCTGCACGATCGCGGGCTGATCGAGGAGGCGGGCCGCTCGCCCTTCGGCGCCGTGCTCTACCGCACGACCGAGCTGTTCCTGAAGCTCTTCGGCCTGAGCTCGACCGCCGACCTGCCCGACCCCTCGCAGTGGGACCCGAGCCCGGAGGAGGAGGGCGAGCTTCGCGATCGCCTGCTCCGCGCCGGCGAGGCCCGCGCCGGCGTGGCGCCGCAGGCCGATCCCGCCGGCACCGCGACCGATTGACCTCGCCCGTCGCGCAGGCGTGTCACCGGCCGGCGGGGACTCCCGCGCCCAGGAACTCCCGTGCCCGCGCCGCCACGAGCTCGGGCTTCTCCTCGGCGATGAAATGCCCGGAGTCCTCGACCAGCTCGACCGCCATGTCGTCGGCGTAGGGCTCGAAGCCCCCGAGCCACACGGGTGAGATGAACGCGTCCCGGACCCCGAACAGGACCCGCGTCGGCACGCGCAGCCGCGTCTGGCGGTAGCGGCCGGCGGCGACGTCGGGGAACTCGCGCAGGATGAACGTGCGGTAGAGGCGTGAGCTCGCCCGGGCCCGCGCCGGTTCGCGCATGCGCGCCGCGAAGACCGCCAGCTCGGGGTCGACGAGGCTCGCGCGGTTCACCGTGCCGACCGTGAGGAAGTAGTGCACGAAGCGGGCGCCGTTGCGCAGCAGGCGCTCGCCGAGCCATGGCGTCGCGAGGACGCACTGGTACCAGAAGCGCCACGTGGCGGCGAGCCGGCGCGCGCCCGGTCGCTGGAAGGGGTGCGCGACGTTCAGGATCAACATGCGCGCCACGCGGTCGGGTGCGCGGAGAGCCACGAGGAACGCGATCCACCCGCCCCAGTCGTGGCCGATTACGGACACGCGCTCGAGCCCGAGATCGTCGAGCAGCGCGAGCACGTCGGTGGCGAGCCGCTCCTTGTCGTACGGGCCCTCGGGTGCGTCGGTCCAGCCGTGCCCGCGCAGGTCGGGCATGAGGAGGTGGAATTCGTTGGACAGCAGGGGCACGACGCGACGCCACTCGTACCAGTTCTGCGGCCATCCGTGGAGGAGCAGGAGCGGGGGATTGGACGGATCGCCAGCCTCGGCGAGATGCACCCGCAGGCCGCCGACGTCGACGAAGCGATGCTCGACGCCCTCGACGTGCGGGATGTCGTCGGTCGCCGCGTTCACGCCGGCGCTCCCGCGGCGAGCTGGCCGCACGCGGCCTCGATGTCGCGGCCCCGCGTGAGCCGGACCGTGGCGCGCACGCCGTGCTCCTCGAGCACGGCTCCGAACGCGGCGATCGCCTCGCGGCTCGAGCCCTCGTACGCGCCCGTCGGGTTGTAGGGGATCAGGTTGACCTTGAACACCCGCGGATCGAGCGCCTGCGCCAATGCGAGCGCCTGCTCGTAGCGGTCGTTGACGCCGGAGAGCATCACGTACTCGACGAAGACCTTCCGGCGGCGCCTGGCGTGATGCGCGCGGCACGCCTCCAGCACCTCCTCGAGGGGATAGCGGTCGTTGACCGGCATGAGCTGGGAGCGCAGCGCGTCGTCGGCCGCGTGCAGCGAGAGGGCGAGGCGGACGGGCGGCCCGTCCTCCGTCAGCCGGCGGATGCCGGGCACCCACCCGACCGTGGAGATCGCGATGCGCCGGTGCGTGATCCCGACGTCGGGAAGGCAAGCGCAGGCGGCGAGGACCGCGTCGAGATTGAGCATCGGCTCGCCCATGCCCATGAACACGCAGTGGTCGACGTCCTCGGTCCGGCGAAAGTGCAGCGCCTGGTCGAGGATCTCCGACGCGGTCAGGTTGCGGTGGAAGCGCATCGAGCCCGTGGCGCAGAACGTGCAGGTCAGCGGGCAGCCCGACTGCGAGCTGACGCAGAGCGAGCGCCGACCGTCCCGGTAGCGCATGAGGACCGCCTCGACCGGGTGGCCGTCGTGGGTCCGAAACAGGGCCTTGACGGTGCCGTCGGCGGCGTGGGACTCGTGCTCGAGCGCCAGCGTCGAGAAGGCGACCCGCTCGCCGAGGCGGGCGCGCAGGTCGAGCGGAAGATCGGTCATCTGCTCGTATCCGGGTGCGCCGCGGGCGGCCCACGCCCACACCTGCCGTGAGCGGAACGCCGGCTCGCCGGCCTCGTCGAGCGTGCGCTGGAGAAGATCGAGGTCCATTGCCTGCAATCCTCGCAGCCCATGCGCCTGGCCAAGTACCTCGCCCACGCCGGCGTGGCCTCGCGGCGCGCGGCCGAGGAGATGGTGCGCACCGGCCGCGTGACCGTCGAGGGCGAGCCCGTGCGGGACCCGGCGCGCGACGTCGACGAGGACAGCGCCGTGAAGGTCGACGGAGCCGAGGTGGCAGGACCGGAGGCCCGCGTCGTCTACGCCGTCCACAAGCCGGCGGGGGTGGTGTCGACCGCCAGCGATCCTGGCGGCCGACCCACGGTGGTCGGCATCGTGCCCGAGGAGGCGCGCCGGCTCTATCCGGTCGGCCGCCTGGACGCGGACACGACCGGCCTGCTGCTGCTGACCAACGACGGCGAGCTCGCGCACCGGCTCACGCATCCGAGCTTCGAGGTGCCCAAGACCTACCGCGCGCTCGTCGAGGACCCACCGGTCGGGGAGCGGGCGCTGCGGGCGCTGCGCGAAGGCGTTGAGCTCGAGGACGGCGCGACGGCACCGGCGCGAGTGCGTCGGCTGGCGCCCGACGCCCTCGAGCTGACCATCCACGAGGGGCGCAAGCGCCAGGTCCGGCGGATGTGCGCTGCCGTCGGCCATCCGGTGCGGGCCCTCGAGCGCGTGCGATTCGGCCCGCTCGGGCTCGGCGACCTGGCGCCGGGCGCCCACCGCCGGCTGACCGCGGCGGAGGTCGAGCGGCTGCGGCGGGCGTCCGGGTCCGGTGGCTGACACGCCGCCCGAGAGAGGATTGGGTGGGCCGGCGCTGGGCATGCCCCGGTTACCCGACCGGGGCCATCAGGGAAAGAGGAGGTTGCCGTGCCGGAAACCGAGGTGAGCCGTCAGGAGAGCCGCGCCCCCGAGCGCCCCACCCAACTGGCGGCGGGCTCGTGGCGCAACGTGCTCCGTCGCACCGTGCGCGAGTTTCGGGAGGACAACCTGACCGACTGGGCCGCCGCGCTCACCTACTACGCGGTGCTCGCGATATTCCCGGCGATCATCGCGCTCGTGTCGATCCTCGGCCTGATCGGCAGCTCGGCCACCCAACCGCTCCTCGACAACCTCGACAAGCTGGCGCCCGGCCCGGCCAGGGACATCTTCAAGAGCGCCATCGGCAATCTGCAACACAGCCGCGGCGGCGCCGGCGTCATCTTCGTCCTCGGCCTGGCCGGGGCGCTGTGGTCGGCCTCGGGGTACGTCGCCGCGTTCATGCGGGCCTCCAACGCGATCTACGGCGTGGGCGAGGGGCGGCCCATCTGGAAGACACTTCCGGTCCGCGTCGGCGTGACGGTCGTCCTCGTCGTCCTGCTCGCCGTCAGCGCCGTGGCGGTCGCCCTGACCGGGGGCCTGGCGAAACAGCTGGGTGACCTGCTCGGGGTGGGGAGCACCGCCATCACGGTCTGGGACATCGCCAAGTGGCCGGTGCTGCTGCTGGTCGTCAGCTTCATGTTCGCGATCCTCTACTGGGCGTCCCCGAACGTGAAGCAGCCGGGGTTTCGCTGGATCACGCCCGGGGGAGTGCTCGCGGTGCTCATCACGCTCGTGGCGTCGGCCGGGTTCGCCCTCTTCGTCGCCGACTTCGGCTCCTACAACAAGACCTACGGCGCACTCGCCGGCGTCGTGGTGTTCCTCGTGTGGCTCTGGATCGCCAACATCGCCGTGCTGCTGGGCGCGGAGTTCAACGCCGAGCTCGAACGGGGACGGCGAATCGAGGCCGGTCACCCCGAGGACGACGAGCCGTTCGTCGAGCCCCGCGACACGCGGAAGCTCGACTGAGCCGCGCCACTGGGTAGCCTCCCGGCCGCCATGCGGCTGTTCGCCATCCGGGGCGCCACGAGCGTCGAGCGCAACGACGCCGAGTCGATCCTCGCCGCGACCGAGGAGCTCGTCCGCGAGGTCATGAGCCGCAACGACCTTGCCGCCGACGACATGGTCTCCTGCATCTTCACGGCGACGGACGACCTCGACGCCGAGTTCCCGGCGGTCGCCGCCCGCCGGCTTGGCCTGGACGCCGTGCCCCTGCTGTGCTCGCGGGAGATCCCGGTGCCCGGGGCGCTCCCGCGCGTGATCCGGCTGCTGCTGCACTACCACGCCGACGACGGCCACGAGCCCGCCCACGTGTACCTCGGCGAGGCGCGCGCGCTGCGGGCCGACCTCGACGCCGCTCAGTAGGGTCTGGGCCATGGCCGACGAGGTGCACGAGGTCGTCGAGGGCGACGGCTACGCGGTCGCGCACATCGACGCGATGGGCGACGACTACGGCTTCCGCAAGATCCGCCGCGCGGTCGGCGTGACCGAGTTCGGCGTCAACGCCGTGGTCACGCCTCCCGGGTACGGCGGCGGCGGGCACTACCACGACGAGCAGCAGGAGCTCTACCTCATGCACCGCGGCACCATGGAGTTCGAATTCGGCGACGGCACCACGCACGTCCTCGGCCCGGGAGCCGTGGCGCGCGTCGACGCCGCCACGGTACGCCGGTTCCGCAACGTGGGCGACGAGGACGCGGTCTATTTCGTCGTCGGCGCCAAGGATGGCTACGTCGGACGCGACGCCCACATGCCTCCGGGCGAGGAGCGCGTCACCGGGCCGTCACAATAGGGCCCATGGCTCTCGAGTTCGCCCGCCGTATCCGTGACATCCCGACCTACCCGGCCGCGGACGGCTACGCGCTGCCCGGCGAGGTGGCGATGCTCGCCTCCAACGAGTCCCCGGACCCCCCGCTGCCACAGGTGGTGGCGGCGGTTCAGCGCGTGCTCGGCGGCGTCAACCGATACCCCGACCCGTCGAACGCCACGCTGCGGAGCCGCCTCTCGCGAGCCTACGGCGTCCCCGCGAACCGGATCGCGATCGGCAACGGCTCGTGCGACGTCCTGCTCGCCGCCGCCGACGCGCTGCTCGAGCCCGGCGCCGAGGTCGTGTACGCGTGGCCGTCGTTCAGCGTGTACCCGCACCTGGCGGCCGCGACCGGGGCGACCCCCGTCACGGTCCCGCTGGACGACGACGACCGCCACGACCTGCCGGCGATGGCCGACGCGGTGACCGTCGCGACGCGGCTCGTGATCGTCTGCAACCCCAACAACCCCACGAGCACGGCGGTCCCCCTGGAGGAGATCGTGGCGCTGCTCGACGCCGTCCCGCGCCACGTCTGCGTGATCGTGGACGAGGCGTACTGCGAGTTCAACGTGCTCGGGCACCCGGATGCGTCGATCGACCTGCTGGAGGCGCACCCCAACCTCGTGCTGCTGCGCACCTTCTCCAAGGTCCACGGGCTGTGCGGGCTGCGGGTCGGCTTCGCGCTGTGCGGCGCCGAGGAATTCCGCCTGGCCGTGGACCAGGTGCGCCAGCCGTTCTACTGCAACGCGGCCGCGCAGGCCGCGGCCGTCGAGGCGCTCGAGCACGGCGACGAGGTCACCCGCCGGGTGGAGCGCGCGGTGGCCGGGCGCCTGCACCTCGAGGAGGGCCTGGCCGGGCTCGGGCTGCGCGTGGCCGACTCCCAGGCCAACTTCGTGTGGACGCACCTCCCGGAGGACGCCGACGAGGCGGCGGTGGTGCGCGGTCTGGCCGAGCGCGGGGTGCTGGTGCGCGCCGGTGCGGCGCTGGGCCGCGACGGCGCCCTGCGGGTGACCTGCGGCGCGCCCGACGAGAACGACCGGTTCCTGGCCGCCATGGCGGAGATCCTCGACGGCTAGGCAACGCCGCAGCCGTCTGCTACAAAGCATTGACTCGCATGCGCGACCGCCGCTCCGATACCGCTCCTGATCATCACGCCGC
>DASYIJ010000138.1:0-5991 GCA_035997675.1 Solirubrobacteraceae bacterium | reverse complement strand
GGCCGCATGGAAGCCGCCGCCCGCGCCATCGCCGAACCGCGCCGTCGCGCGATCCTGCGCCTCGTGCGCGATCGTGAGCTGAGCGCCGGGGAGATCGCCTCCCACTTCGACGTGACCCGGCCCGCTGTCTCGCAGCACCTCACCGTGCTGCGCGAGGCCGGCCTGCTCGCCGAGCGGCGCGAGGGGACGCGGCGGCTCTATCAGGCGCGGCCGGAGGGGCTCGAGGGCCTGCGCGCGTTTCTCGACGAGTTCTGGGCGTCCGGGCTCGAGCGGCTCAAGCTGGCCGCGGAGCTCGACCAATCACGAAAGGACAAGAAGCCATGAGCCCGACCGACACGACCGCGGTCACGCACGAGGTCCACATCGAAGCGAAGCCCGAGACGGTGTTCGCGTTCTTCACCGACCCCGACAAGATGATCCAGTGGAAGGGGCGGCAGGCTGAGCTGGACCCGCGCCCCGGCGGCGTCTATCGCGTGGACGTCACGGGCGACCACGTCGCGCGCGGCGAGTACGTCGAGCTCGACCCGCCCCACCGGGTCGTGTTCACCTGGGGCTGGGAGGGAGGCGACGCGGTGCCGCCCGGCTCGAGCACCGTCGAGATCACGCTGACCGAGCAGGCGGGCGGGACGCTCGTCCGCCTCGAGCACCGCGACCTGCCGGACACCGAGCGCGCGTCGCACGGCCAGGGCTGGGACCACTACCTCGAGCGCCTGGTCGTGGCGGCGGCGGGCGGCGACGCCGGCCCGGATCCGTGGGACGCGGAAGGCCCCGAGCGGAGCTGAGCGCGTGGCGATCGCCAAGACCGCGGTCTTCTCGGTGCGCCCGGAGTCGCTGGCGCGCTGCGAGGAGGTCATCCGCGAATTCGTGGACGGCGTCACCGTCGAGGAGCCGGGGACGCGCGTCTACGTGTCTCTGCGCCAGCAACGCGATCCGACGCGCTTCGTCCACGTGATGGTCTTCGACGACGAGGCCGCGGAGGCGGCGCACCGAGGCGCCGAACGCAACCGGCGGTTCACCGCGGCGCTGTATCCGCACACGCTCGAGGGCGTCGCCTTCACCGACTGTTCCCTCGTCGCCCCGGCGCGCGAGGAAGACTGACCACAACCCGCAAGAAGGAGGCAGCACAGATGGGCAACCCCACCGTGTTCTTCGAGGTCGCCGGCCCGGATCAAAAGGGCCTGATCGACTTCTACACACAGCTGTTCGGCTGGCAGACCAACGACATCCCCGGCGACATGCCCTACAGCCTGGTCACCCCCGGCGAGGGCGGCACACCGGGCGGCATCGGCCCCACGCCGGACGGCTCGCAGGGCCATGTCACGTTCTACGTCGGCGTCGACGACATCGCCGGCGCGCTCGAGAAGGCGGAGTCGCTCGGCGGCTCCAAGATCATGGGCCCGGTGCCCGTGCCGGGAGGTGAGATCGGCCTGTTCACCGATCCGGAGGGCCACGTCATCGGCGTCTGGTCAGGCGACATGCAGGGCAACGGTGCGAGCGCCGGAAGCCCGGTCGTCTGGTTCGAGGTCATCGGCAAGGACGCGAACGCCCTTCGGTCCTTCTACGGCCAGCTGTTCGGCTGGAACTTCGAGGTCATGGACGAGATGGACTACGGGATGGTGACCGCCGACGCCAACGGCGGCGGCATCCCCGGCGGCATCGGCTCGGGCCCCGAGGGCGCGAACGCGAGCTACCAGACCGTCTACGCGGGCGTCGACGACGTCGACGGCACGCTGCAGAAGGCGGAGTCGCTCGGGGCCACCACGGCCGTGCCGCCCATGGATCTCCCGATGGGCGGCCGGATCGCGCTCTTCGTCGATCCCCAGGGCCACACGTTCGGGCTGGTCAAGCCTCCGCCCGAGCAGCAGTAGCTGCGCCGCGGTTGATTCAGCGGCCGGAGAACTCGGGCGCGCGCTTCTCGCTGAGGGCGCGCGCCCCTTCGGCGTAGTCGCCGCTGCGCGCGCACAGCTCCTGGACGGTGACCTCCTGCTCCAGGGTCGCCGCCAATGCCGGCTTTGCGGCGGCGTCCATGACGCGCTTCGCGTGACCCACGGCCAGCGGCGCGCACGCGAGGAGCTCGGTCACGAGCTGGTCGGTCGCCGCCTCCAGCTCGTCCGCGGGTGCGACGCGGTTGACGAGGCCGATCCGCTCGGCCTCGACGCCGTTGACGAGCCGGCTGGTCATGATCATCTCCTTCGCCCGGCCCAGGCCGACGACGGCGGGCAGGCGCGAGGAGCCGCCGACGTCGGGGATCAGCCCGACGCGGGTCTCGGGCAGGCCGAGGAGCGCGTCCTCGGCCGCGACGCGGAGGTCGCACGCGAGCGCGAGCTCGAGCGCGCCGCCGATCGCACCGCCCTGGATCTGGCAGACGGTGGCCTTCGCCATCTCCTCGCACAGGTTCCAGATCTCGAGTATCCCGCGGCGGAACGCCCGCAGGTTCTCGGGCGCGTCGGAGAGCGCGACGAGGTCCCCGAAGTCCATGCCCGAGGAGAACATCGGCCCCTCGCCGCGTATGACGACGACGTGCACGTCGGGATCGTTGGCGGCGGCGGTCAGCTCGACCCCCAGCGCCTGCACGAGCTCGCCGTTCATCGCGTTGCGCTTGTCCGGGCGGTTGAGAACGACGTGGCGGACCGTCTCGCGGTCCTCTGTGGTGACGATCGGCATGGGCGGGAGGCTACCGTGGCCGCGCGAGCGCCTGTGCGAAGACTGCCGTTCGCGCCGGCTCCGGAATGCCGCGGCGCGGGCGAGTTGTCACAGACTCGTGGGTGCGCCGGCGCCGGCCGTCGCAGCGGCGCGCCGAAGGGGTCTACGGATAGGCTCCCGGCCCTCGCGAGCGACAACGGAGGCGGAATGGCGAAGATCGAGAAGGTGGGCGTCCTCGGCGCCGGGCTCATGGGCCACGGCATCGCGCAGGTGGCCGCGCAGGCCGGCTACGACGTGGTCGTCCGCGAGGTCGACGAGGAGGCGCTCGCGAAGGGCATCGGGAAGGTCGAGAAGCAGCTCGCGCGGGCGGTCGAGAAGGGCAAGGCCGAGCAGGCCGACGCCGACGCCGTGCTCGGCCGCATCAAGGGCACCACCGACTACAAGGACCTGGCCGACCGGGACATGGTGATCGAGGCGATCACCGAGGACCTCGAGCGCAAGCGCGCGATGTGGAAGGAGCTCTCCGAGATCGTCCAGGACGACGCGCTGTTCGCCACCAACACCTCATCGCTTCCGGTGATCGCCCAGGCAGCCGTCACCGACCGCCCCGAGCAGTTCCTCGGGCTGCACTTCTTCAACCCCGCGCAGGTGATGAAGCTCGTCGAGGTGATCCGCTGCGTGACGACGTCCGACGAGACGTTCGCCGCCGGCGTGGACTTCGCCAAGAGCCTGGGCAAGCTCGGAGTGCAGACGCGGGACAACGCCGGCTTCATCGTCAACCGCCTGCTCGTGCCCTACCTGCTCGACGGCATGCGCGCCTACGAGGAGGGCGTGGGCTCCATCACCGAGATCGACGAGGCCATGAAGGCCGGCGCGGGGCACCCGATGGGTCCGCTCACGCTCTCGGACTTCGTCGGGCTCGACACGCTCGGCTCGATCTGCGACGTCATGTTCGACGAGTTCCGCGAGAAGCGCTTCGCGCAGCCGCCGATCCTGCGCAAGATGCTCGCCGCGGGGTGGTACGGCCGCAAGTCGGGGATGGGCTTCTACGACTACTCGGGCGAGTCGCCCGCCGAGAACCCGGGGTTGTAGCCGTGGCGGTCCCACCGACGGTCGAGCGCCTGCTCGCCGCGGTGCGCCCGCATCCGCATCGGGGCGACCTGATCGCCGCGGCCGCCGTGCCGCTGACCGTCGGCGTCTTCCTGACCGAGGTGCGGTTCGACGGCGTCTGGGGACGCGGCGTGCTGTTCGTCCTCGCCGCGCTGGCAACCGCGCTCGTGCTGGGGATGGGACTGCTCGCGCCGCTCGAGGAGGAGCGACCCCGCGCCTACCAGACGGTCCTGCTCGTCGCGGGCCTCGCGCTGCTCGCGCTGACCATCGTCCGGCTCGCTCAGGTCCTCGGCGAGGACTCGCCGCTCGCGGCGTCGGGGACCGTCACGTGGATGGCGACGCTCTTCGCCGCCGTGGCCGCGGTGGCGGCCTGGCGCCTGCGCTCGCCGATCTGCGCGCTGATCGAGTTCGTCGCCGGCGGCGTCACGCTGCTGGCCTTCGTGCAATGGGTCTTCGACCCCAGGGGACCTAACACGTCCCGATGGCTGCTCCTGGTCCTCATCCTGGTCTACGCGGGGGTGCACGTGCGGTTGCGCGAGTCCTGGCCACGCCATGCCGTGCACGCCGTGAACGCGGCCGGCCTCGCGGCGATCGTCCTCGCGGTCTCCTACCTCGGCCGCGCGTTCGTTCCGGTGCCGGTCGCTCGCGGAGGCCACGCGGGCACGGGATGGGAGCTCGTGCTGCTCGCCGTCGGCTTCGCGCTCATCGCCTATGCCGCGGTGGATCGCGAGCCGGGCCCGGCGTATCTCGGCTTCGTCGTCCTCGTCCTCTTCGTGGTGCTCGCCGGGCCGCCGAGCCTGAGCGGGGCCTCGCTCATCGGCTGGCCCATCCTCCTCCTGCTGCTCGGCGGGGCCGGTGTGGCCGCGGGCCTGCGGCCCCGACGCGACCTCCCGCCCGAGCCCGGGCCGCCCGAGCCACCGCCGCCCCGGCCGCTCACGGGCGACGAGCCCACCCAGGTGCAGCGGTAGTCTTCGGCGCGCTTCACACCGCCCCTCCGGGCCAGGTGCTCCAGACCCGCCGTATAGGCTCCGCCGCCCCATGAGCGACCTCGAGCACGCGATCGCCCGCGGCCTCGCCGGCGGCCCGCAGCGCCACCACGAGAAGTCTGAGCAGCAGGGCATGCTGCCCGTGCGCGAGCGCGTGTCGCGCCTGCTCGACGCGGGCTCGCTCGCCGAGGACGGCCTCCTGGCGAACTGGGAGCAGGACGGCCTCGGCGCCGACGGCGTCGTCACCGGCACCGGCACGATCGACGGCCGCCCGGTCGCGCTCATGGCCAACGACCCGACGGTCAAGGCCGGGTCGTGGGGGCCGAAGGTGGTCGAGAAGATCGTGCGCATCCAGGAGCGCGCGCTGACGCAGCGGATCCCGATGGTCTACCTCGTCGACTCGGCGGGCGCTCGCATCACCGAGCAGACGCGCATGTTTCCCGGCCGTCGCCACGCCGGCCGCATCTTCCACAACCAGGTCGTCCTCTCCGGGATCGTGCCGCAGGTGTGCGTCCTCTTCGGCCCGAGCGCGGCCGGCGGCGCCTACATCCCGGCCTTCTGCGACGTCGTGATCATGCGTGACGGCAACGCCTCCATGTACCTGGGCTCGCCGCGGATGGCGGAGATGGTGATCGGCGAGAAGGTGACGCTCGAGGAGATGGGCGGCGCGCGCATGCACACGGGCGTCTCGGGCGTCGGGCACGTGCTGGTGAAGACCGACGAGGAGGGCATCGACTCGGCTCGCCGCTACCTGTCCTACTTCCCGTCGCACTGGGAGTGGCTGCCGCCGGTCGCCAAGCCCGCAGACCCCGCGTCGGACGCACCGATCCGCGAGCTGGTGCCCGAGGACGAGAACAAGCCGTTCGACATGCGCGAGCTGCTCGACGCGCTCATCGACGCCGGCTCGTTCTACGAGGTCCACGCGCGCTGGGCGAAGGAGCTGATCGTGGGCTACGCCCGCCTCAACGGGCGGCCCATCGGGATCGTCGCGAACCAGCCGAAGGTCAAGGGCGGTGTGCTGTTCGTGGACTCCGCCGACAAGGCGGCCCGCTTCGTCCAGACGTGCAATGCCTTCGGCCTGCCCCTGCTGTTCCTGGCGGACGTGCCGGGTTTCATGATCGGCACGGCCGTCGAGCGCGAGGGCATCATCCGCCACGGCGCGAAGATGATCAGCGCGGTGTCCAGCGCCACCGTGCCGAAGATCTCGGTCATCGTGCGCAAGGCCTACGGCGCCGGGCTCTACGCGATGGCC
>DASYIJ010000125.1:0-5439 GCA_035997675.1 Solirubrobacteraceae bacterium | reverse complement strand
CAGCTCAACCGCCCCATTCACCACCGGGACGCCAAGGACTGGGGACTGCTCGGGTGGGCGCGCCCGATCCTCGACGTGGTCTTCGACGGCGTGTCGGACACCATCGACTACGAGCTCGAGCAGCTGCTGGGCCCCGAGCGCCACGTTCGCCTGCAGATCGAGCTGGTCGGCGCCAGCGACAACATGGACGACGCCACGCCCGAGAACATCGCCAACCTCGAGCGCAAGGCACAGGAGCTCATCGTCGAGCACGACGAGGAGATCGCCCGGGTCTGCGCGGCGCTCGTCGGCTGACGCCCGCCGTCAGCGGGTGGCGAAGTAGCGCGTGCTGCGGACGCCGGTGTTGGCGGCGCCGGAGGCGCCCCACGTGTCGGCGCGCAGAACCCGCGCTCCGGCGGCCGTGAGCGTCGCCGTCACGTCGGCCTCGGGGAGGAAGCTCATGGCGATCGGCTGGAGGCGCAGGCGGCGGTAGACGGTGTCCGCGGGGACGCCGAGCCGGCGCAGGCCGTGGTAGAGGCGCCGGCGCCACTGGGCGCGGTAGACCAGCGGAATGTGACTGGGGAGCGTGAAGACGAGCGCGCCGCCGGGCCGCAGCACGCGGACGAACTCCCGCAGGTAGGCCTCGATCCACTCGCGCCGCGGCACGTGCTGGAGCACGATGGAGCTGTAGACGAGGTCGAACCGGCTGTCGTCGAACTGGGTCAGATCGGCTCCGGGGTTGACGCGGAACTCACACCCCGGCCGGTCCCCGTTGAGCTCGCGCGCACCCTCGACCATCCGCGGGGCGATGTCCACGCCGACACAGCCATCGAAGCGATCGGCCAGCGCGCGCGTGAGGCGTCCCAGCCCGCACCCGAAGTCCAGCGCCTCGCCCCGCTCGCCCGGGGTGCCGAGGCGCTCGGCCTCGGCCAGCACGGCCTCGACCTCGCGCTCCCCCGTGGCGAAGAATTCCCGGGTGTCCCAGGCACCGAAGCGCTTCCCGGGAGTCGTGCAGATCGCCCAGTACGGGTCGAGCTGCGCCAGCTCGTCCCAGTCCCGGCGCTGGGCCGCGAGGCTCACGCGGGCGCCGCGGCCGATCTATACCCCGGCCCCGATGCGCTCACGCGCGCGCCGGTCGCGACGAGGCCGCTCGGGTAGCCGCACCGGGGTGGAGTGCATCGCGCGCAGGCGCACGTCTCGCCACGACAGGCCCTCCTTGAGCAGCGCGGGCATGCCCATCACGACCGCGGTGGCGATCTCGACGGCCTGCAGGATGATTCCGTAGCCCAGGGCGTCGGCCGTGTTGACCTGGTACGCCCCGGCAAGCACCGCGACGCAGGCGGCCTGGAAAACGCCGAGGTTCGACGGCGTCAGCGGCAGCGCCGCCGTCACGTTGACGGCGAAGAGCACCGCCGCGGCGGCCCCGAGGCCGGCGACGTCGTCGAGGCCGAGGGCGACGAGCAGGACGTAGCAGGCCAGCCACTGGATCGCCCACGCGCTGAGCTGGGCCAGCGCGGCGAGCGCACCCCGGCGGGGGTTGCGAAAGACCCGCAGGCCGAAGCGCATGCGCTGCATCGCCGCCCGTAACCGCGCCATCGCCGCGGGCACGCGCGCCGAGCGGCCGGCGGGCCCTCCGCGGAGGACGACGGGCGCGACGAGCACGAGGAGGATGGCGGCGATCGGGGCCAGGGAGGCCGCCAGCAGGGCGTTCTGGTGTCCGGCGAACAGCTCGACCGTCGAGAACATGACGGCGCCCAGGATCGCCAGGGCGATCAGGTTGAGCACGGTCTGCGACACGATGGTGCCGAGCACGACCGGGAGCTGCTCGCGCGCTCGGCCGAGGCGGCGGGCGACGATCATCGCGCGTGCGGGCTCGCCGAGGCGTGCCGGCAGGGTGGCCGACATCAGCACGCCGATGAACGTTCCCTGCATCGCGTCGCGGCGGCGCACGTTCGCGCGCGGCAGGGCCGCGCGCAGGATCGAGTACCACGCGAGCGCGCGCAGGACCATCGAGCCGCACATGAGGGCCAGGCCCGCGAGCACCCACGCCGGGCTGGAGTCGAAGAGCGCCTGCCCGATCGAGCTGAGTCCGATGCGATCCAGCGCCAGTGCCGCCAGGAGCAGGCCGGCGAGCGCCGCCAGCAGCATCGCCCCGCGGCGCAGCAGCGTCACGGCCGGCCGGCGCCGGCCGGGCGCCGCGGTCTGGAGGGAGGGCAGGCGGCGCGCCGGCACCCGCGGCCGGCCGTCGCTCGGGGTCAGCCCGTGCCGGACCGCGGCGCGGCGCGCGCGGCCGGCGGGCGCGGGCCCGGCCTGCGCCTCGGCGTAGGTCTCGAGCACCTCGTCGGCCACCCGCGGCCAGGCGTAGCGCTGCGCGCGTTCGGCGGCCGCCGCGGCCATCCGCGCTCGCCGCTCGGGTTCCAGCCACAGGTCGCGCAGGACCTCCGCCAGCTCGGTGGCGTCGCCGCGCGGGACGAGCAGGCCGTCGACGCCGTCGCGCACGACGTCCCGGTAGCCCGCGATGTCGGATGCCACGACGGGCGTCCCCGAGGCGAACGCCTCGGTCAGGACCATGCCGAAGCTCTCGCCGCCGAGGGACGGCGCGCACAGGACGTCGGCGGCGCGCAGCGCGGCCCGCTTGTCGACGTCCGACACCTTGCCGACCGCCCGCACGCCGTCCGCGTCGAGCAGGAGCGGCGCGACCTCGTCTCGGTCGGCGCCGACGATCTCCAGCGTCGCCGGCACGCGCTCGCGCAGCGCCTCGAACGCCCGCAGGAGCACCGGGAGGCCCTTGCGCCCGACGGCCTGGCCGACGAACACGATCCGCAGCGGCGCTTCGGGGTCCGGCGGGGTCAGGGCGGCGCGGTTCGGCTCGAGTTCGGGGTCCAGGTCGACGCCGTTGGGGATCACGCGGTAGTGCCCGCCGTAGAAGCGCCGTCCGGTCCACGCCGCCGCCTCCGACACGGCGATGCGCGCCCGCAGGCGGTTGTAGCGCCGGCGCACGCCAAGCAGGTTGGCCGCGTTGTTGGACACGGGGTTCTCGGAGTAGCAGTGGAACGTGGCGACGAGCGGCGCGCCGGCCGAGAGCATCGCGTCCCAGCACACCACGGGCACGTTGGGCTCGTGCAGGTGGACGACGTCGAACCGCCCGGCCGCCAACTCGCGGCGCATGGTGGTGATCGAGTGCGGGGTGACGGCCAGGTTGGACACCGCGCCGTTCATCGGGATCCCGACCGTGCGCCCGAGCGGGATCAGGTGGTCGGGCATGGGGCGCGGCTCTGGGTGCGCGCCCCGATGCAGCAGTGCGGACGTGCGGTCCGGCGGGTCATGCGGCGCGAGCACCCGCACCTCGTGGCCGCGCTCCAGCAGCTCGCCGGCCAGCGACTCGATGTGGCGCGTGACGCCGCCGGGGTAGGTCCAGGAGTAGGGAGAGACGAGCGCGATACGGCTCATGACGCCGTCGGCGAGGGAAGTGTGGGAGCTGGCTTTCCCGTCCCTTCCGGCGGCGGGTGCGCGTCGGCGGGCGGCGGCTGGCCGTTGGCCGGAACCTCCTCGCGCAGCTCGGCGATCTTCTGATCACCCGCCGCCAGGCGGGGGTCGCCCTGGATGTAGCAGGTGGCGACGATCAGGCCGAACGCGCCGACCACGAACAGCAGCGGGCCCGAGTCGTTGAAGAACGAGCCGCCGATCGCCGAGGCGAGGCCGCCGAGGAGCGCGGCCCGCCACGCCGGATCGGGCACCGGGCCGTACAGCCACGCGCGGTTGCGGTAGGCAAAGCCGACCGCGATCGCTCCCGCGGCCACGACGAACGGCATCCGGCGTCCGTTGAAGAGCGCGTTGAAGGCGAGCTCGAGGCGGCGCAGGATCGTGTCGATGAAGTTGCCGCTGCCCTGATTGAGCACGTTGCGTGTGAAGTGGCCGTTGCCCCCGGTGGCCAGGTCGAGCACGGCCAGGCCGGCAACGGCGACGAAGGGCACGCAGAACGCCAGCGCGATCACCTTCTTCGATGGTCGCTTGGGCAGCATCATCAGGGTGGCGACGGCCGCCCCCGTCCCGACCGTCATGACGCCGCCGACGTCGGCGCCGAGGCGGCCCGAGCCGATGATCGCGGCCAGGACGAGGCCCGAAACGCCGAAGATCGCGGCGTTGCGCCGCGATCTGGGCTGGCCGGTGAGCGCCGCGGCGATGCCGATGAACAGCATCACCGGCAGCGCGGCCTCGAGCTCGTTGCCCACGCCGAAGAAGCGCGAGCCGAACTTCGGGTTGGGGCCGAGCAGCGACCGGACGATGAGATGCGAGTCGTTCGCCAGGTCGACCGAGTACAGCGCGAGCGCCGTGAAGATCGGAATCGCCGGTCCGTACGGCCACGGCACGTACCGGTCCGTGAGGATCCCCAGGCCGAACGACGGTATCGCCACGATCGCCATCTCGATGCCCAGCGACGACGGGTTGAACAGGGCCTCGAAGAGGACGATCGTCACGGCCCACATGAAGGCGAGGCTGCCGATCCGCAGGCCCTTGCGGAACGAGCGGTGCCAGCCGCCGAAGGCCGCCAGCGCGAGGAGCACGCCCAGGAACGTGAGCACCATCCCCTGGACGGTGGTGAGGCGGTACTTGCCGATGTTGGTGAGCCGGTCGCGCAGGTCCTTGAGGCCGCTCGAATCCCGCTTGCCGTCGATCGTGATCGGCTCCCCACGCATGTCCGACGGGATGGCGACACCCAGGCGCTTGAGCACCGTGGGCGCGATGTCGATGCCGGTGACGATCCCCGTCTGCCGCGTCGACTGGGAGATCAGGCCGGCGGGCTTGTGGTGACCCCGCTCGCCGACGATGCCGATCGGCAGCAGCTGCGGCGCCTTCTGGTCCGGCGGCGCCTGCATGACCATGATCAGCTCGTTCGGGCCGCGGTGGCGCAGCAGCTCGTCCATCTCACGGCCGCCGAGGGTCTTCGGCGGCAGCGACACGACGACGAAGCGATGGCGCGCGAGCAGCTGCTGGGCGCGGAAGGCGACGGTCTCGGCAGGGCCCATCGATACCCGGCGCACGGTGCCCTGCGAGTCGGCCGCGGCCGCCGCCTCGAAGGCGCGCGGCTTGTTGAAGCCGACGTAGGTCCCGCCGCCCGAGATCGAACTGGCGAGCAGGCCCGGCTTGATGGACGCGGGCGCCTTGAGGGCGCGGCGCTTGTTGGGGAGCCATCCGTCGATGAAGCCGGCCGTTCCGGCGACCGACAGGCGCATCGGCCACGGGTGGTTGGTGTCGTAGGTGGCGGTCGACGTGCGGGTGCCCGACGAGAGGTCGAGTAGGAACTGCTCGGCGGTGTAGGGGCCCTGGGTGGCGCCGACGAGGCCGACCGAGAGCTGCTTGCGATCGTTGATCCGCTTCTGGACGACCTCCTGCGGGTTCGGCGGGTTCTTGACCGTCGGGGGGACCTTCGGCGGCTTCTCGCGCGCGGGCAGGAAGAGC
>DASYIJ010000123.1:0-6892 GCA_035997675.1 Solirubrobacteraceae bacterium | reverse complement strand
GTGTTCGACGTGGCGCCCGCGCGGGGCCTCGCGTGGCTGCCCTCGACGGCCGCCGGCGCCGAGGTGGTGGTCAACCTGCACGGACGGGGGCCGCAGAGTCACCAGCTGCTGATGGGGGCACGGCCCGCGGAGTTGATCGCGTTCCGGCACGCACTCGCCTGGCCCTCTGGTCCCGTGTGGCGCGCGGACGAGCACGTGGTGCGGCGCTGGTGCCGGTTGCTGCGGGCCCACGGCACCGCGGCCGAGCCCGACGAGCTCGACCTCACCGGACCCGGTGAGAGTGGCCGCGACCCCGATCTGACCTTGCTGCACCCCGGGGCGGGCAGCCCCGCGCGCTGTTGGCCCACGGCGCGATGGGCGGCTGTTGCCCGGGCCGAGACGGCGCAGCACCACCGCGTGCTGATCACGGGAGGCCCGGCCGAGCAGCGCCTGGCCGGCGACATCGCACGACGCGCCGGTCTCCCGACGACGGCCGTCGCAGCGGGACGAACAGACCTCGGCGAGTTGGCCCGCCTCGTGGCTCGCGCCGGGCGCCTCGCCTGCGGCGATACCGGCATCGCCCATCTGGCCACGGCCCTGCGCACCCCATCCGTGGTGCTCTTCGGACCAACCTCGCCGGCCACGTGGGGCCCGCCTCGGTCCCGCCCGCGCCACCTGGCATTGTGGGCCGGCCGCCGCGGCGACCCCCATGGACGCTCACCCGACCGCGGTTTGCTCGAGCTGACCGTGGCCGAGGTGGCCGGCGCGCTGCGCGGCCTGCACGCCTAGCTCAGCGGGACGCCCGCCTTCGCACGTCCTCGACGAGGTCGGCGTGCTGGGAGGTGTCGCCCAACGGCGCGGCGTCGTCGATGCCCATGCCGGGAAACGGATCCTCGTGATCGGCCGCCGCCGTGTCCTCGAGGCCCTCGCCGGACTCCACGGTCTTCGAGCGCAGCGCCGCCACCATGAGCGACACGGCGGTCATCGGGATCACCCCCGCCATCAGCCCGGCCACGGCGTACTCGGGACCGGCGGTGGCCGCGGCGGCGGCGACGAGCACGTAGAAGCCGGCCACGCCCCCGACCGCCCAGGCCAACCAGCGAGGCCGCGGCCGGTCGGTCGACCCTCCGAGCGCCAACCGCAGCGAGAGGCCGAAGGCGATCAGCGCCAGCGCGGCACCGGCCAGCAGCATGCCCCAGCGACCGTCGCTTCCCATGAGGATGAGCTCGCTGGCGACGTAGATCGGCAGCCACAGGAGCGGAGGCCATCGGCGCACGGCTCCGGAACTAGGCCGGCCCGGGACCATGACAAGCGGCGGTCGAGTCCATGCGCTCAGTGCAGCGGCGGAGATCTCTCCGCTCGCCGCGGATCCGGAGCCCGGTCGAGCACGAACAGCTGCGCGGTGATGTCCGGCTCCAGCTGGTTGTCGCACAGGAACGCGACCACGCGGCATCCGGTCAGGTCCTCGACCGAGGCCACCAGGTCCTCGCGCATGGTCTCGTGCAACCCGCGACGGGCCTGAAGCGCGGCATCGCGGTGACCCGCGGTCGCCAATGCCCGTTCGCCCTGGGTCAGAGCGTCGTGCATCACGGCGACCACGACGTTGCGCCAGCTGTACACGCGGGCGCGGGTCGGGCCACGGCCCGTGTGCCGGCTGTGGACCCGCACGACCGCGTTGGCCACGGCCGCATTGAGCTGTCCACTGGTCGGCTTGTCCAGAGCTCTGGACGGCGCATCCAAGGGCGTGGTCACCGTGGGTTCAGTAGGCCGCCTGTGCTCGAGAGCCAGGTTTCTGGCTGCGCTCGAGCCACGGCCCGGATGCCCCTGACCCCGCCGCTATGGTGGCATGCTCTCGCGGCCCGCCAACCCGAGCGCCGAGGCGTCGATCGAGGTCGGCCACATCCGCATCTGCGTCCTCGCCTGCGCGGCATCCGCGTACGGCGGCCGGGCGCTTGGAGTTTCCTGTTGCCCCCCATGTCCACAGGGCGGGTCCGCCCCCGCCATCACTCCCCGCGCGCGGCCGTGCGCCGGTTGGCGACGTCGCGCTTCGTCTCGATGGCGGGAACCGACGCATCCGGCGTCGCCGTCGGCCTGGCGCTTTACGCGCAGACGCGATCGGCGGCCTGGCTGTCGCTCTCGCTGATGCTCACCATCGGCGCCGGTGCGCTCCTGTCACCCCTTGGCGGACGCCTCGGCGACGCACTCGACCGCCGCAGGCTGATGATCGGCGCGGAGCTGTGCGCCTGCGCGGTCTTCCTCGTGCTCGCAATCGTCCACACGCCGCTGGCCCTCCTCGGGCTGGGGCTGGCTGCCACCGCGATCGGGGCCGTGTTCGGGCCTGCTTCGGGGGCCGCCATGGCCGAGGTCGCAGGCGAGCGTCACCTGACGTGGGCCAGCAGCCTGGTCTCCACGGGCACCAACGTGGGCAAGACAACCGGGCGCCTGGCCGCCGGCGCGGTCGTCGCCGCCTTCGGCGTGGGCACCGTCTTCGTGCTCGACGCCCTGACCTTCGTGGTCTCGGCTGGCCTGATCGCCTCCATCCGGCGCGGGTTCTCGGCTCCGCTCACCGAGCCGGCGCCCTCGACGCAGGACGCTGCGGCCACCCCTGCGGCGGAGGGCGGCCTACGCGTCCTGCTGCGTCATCGCACGCTGCGACTGCTGGTGGCGTCCGCCTGCATCTCGACCTTCGCCACCGCATTCACGATGACCGCCGAGGTGCCGCTGGTGTTCGAGCTGGGCGCCGGCGCCCTGGGCCTCGGCGCGCTGACGGCGTGCTGGGCGGCGGGAATGGTGGCCGGTTCCTGGTGGGCCGGGCGCGCGCTGCACAGCGGCAACGAGGCCACGGGCGTGCTGGTGGGACGCCTGGCGATGGCGGCCGGCGTGGGCCTCGTGGCGGCGGCTCCGTCGCTCGGGCCGATGCTCGGGTGCTATGTGCTGGGCGGCATCGGGGGCGGGTTCATGGGCGTCGCCTCGCAGTCGCTCATCCTGCGCAGCACCCCGGACCACATCCGCGCGCGGACCGTGGGGGCCGTGGAGTCCTGCCGCAATGTCGCGTTCGGCATGGGAGTGGTCGGCGCCGGCGGTGCGCTCACCCTGGCCGGGCCGCGTCCCGTCTATGCCGCGGTCGGGCTGACGATGGCCGTGGGGGTGCTGCCGGTGGCGGCGCTGGTGATCCGCCTGGGCGGGCTGCGCCGGCTGCGCGTCGCCGCGGCGACCTAGGTCTGGGCGCCGGCCGCCTCGAGTCGGAGCAGCCCCCGCTCCACGGAGTCGGGGACGGGCTTTCGCTCACGCAGCACCCAACCGGCTCCCTGCACGGCGTCGAGCAGGCCGGCTCGGACCGCCGAGTCCGAAAGCGCGGCGCGCCCCGCCGCCAGCGTTTGGGCGACGGCGACACGCAGCGGTCGACGCAGCCAGGCGGTCCAGGTGTCGTTGCGAACGATCAGACGCTCGCGCGCCGCTACGTCGCGCCGCGCCGAGGGCCGATGGTGCGCCACCACCTCGGGAACGTAGGCGAGGCCCCACCCTGCGCTGGCCAGGTTGAGGGCGAGCAGACGCTCCTCGCCGCCGACCAGCAGTCGGGGGTCAAACCCGCCCACGGCCAGGAAGGCCGAACGCCGTACCACCGCGCCGCAGGCGATGAAGCCCAGCACCGAAGGCCCGGGAAGGTCGGGGTCCCGGCCCAGCGGACTGCGTGACATGGCCTCGGCCGTGGGGTCGTCGTGGCCGTCGGGCTCCACCACGACGTGCGCTGCCAGGAGGCCCAGTCTGGGATGCGTCTCGAAGGCCCCGGCGGCGCGTTCGAGCGCGCCCGGTGCCCACCAGGAGTCGTCGTCGCTGAGCGCGACGTAGGGCGACCGCGCGCGAGCCACGCCATGGTTGCGCGCGGCGGCCCCGAGATTGCGACCCAGCGCGATCACCTGCGCGCCTCGCGCGCCCCGGCGCAGTGCATCCGGCGTCCCATCCCGGGAGCCGTTGTCGCAGACGATCACCGGCGGGCGTTCGGCGAGGCTCGTGATCCGCTCCAGCGTCGAGAGCAGCTCACGGCGCCGGTTGTGGGTCGTTATCACCACCGTGACGAGACACATCACCGAGCCGATCGCTGGCCCGAGCTCGGCGCGCGCCGGCCGGCGAGATGCTCGAGGAACCAATCCCGGGCCTGCGACGCCACCTGCTCCAGTGCTCCCGGCTCCTCGAACAGATGAGTTGCTCCCGGAACGATCACCAGGCGCGACTCGCCGCCGAGCATCGCCTGAGCGCGGCGATTGAGCTCGATGACCTCCGTGTCCAGGCCGCCGACGATGAGCAGCGTGGGCGCGGTGACGCGACGCAGTGCCTCGCCGGCCAGATCGGGACGTCCACCGCGTGAGACCACGGCACCGACGCGCAGCGGACGCTCGGCGGCGGCGATCAGTGCGGCCGCGGCGCCGGTGCTGGCTCCGAAGCATCCCACCGGAACCTCGCCCAAGATGGTGGGGAGATCACCGATCATGGCGTCATGGGTCAGCCAGTCGATTGCCCCGATGACACGCTCGGCGAGGAGCTCGACGTCGAATCGCAGCCGGCTCCGTTCTCGGATCTCGTCCTTCTCCTCCTCGGCGGTGAGGAGATCCATGACCAGAGTGGCGAACCCCGCCTGTAGGAGCACGCGCGCCACCGCGCGGTTGCGCGGGCTGAAGCGACCGCTGCCGCTGCCGTGGGCGAACACGATGGTCCCGCGCACCTCCGTCGGGACCGAGAGCACGCCGGCCACCGTGACGGGGCCGGTGGGGACCTCGAACTCTCGCTCGACTATTGCCGACGCGGACGAGGTCACCGTCGCGGGAGGCCTTGATCGAGGGAGCGCGGACTGAGCATGATTCGGCTGGGTCGCGCTCCAGGTAGTAGGGCACTCGCGGTCAACGGCAAGTCGACCACGCGCTCCCGCGGGCTCGATCCGGCCCGCGCCCAGAAGGCCAGGTGCGGTCGTGGAAAAACCCGCTCTGCGCGAAAAATTCGCGATCCCGACCATCCTCCGGAGGAATGATTCCGGTCGGTACGGTCAGATAACTAGGTGGGTTCGTAGCTAGACCAAGGCCCCGGGCTCGCATCCGACGCGGGACGCCATGCGGTTCACGAGGACCGCATCGGACTGCCACCAACGAGCAGCTTTCCGGAAGGAGAGTGCGGTGGCGGTCAAGCGACGGAATGCACCATCTCCCTGCCTCATCGAACCGGCGCTGGAACACGAGCTCGTGACACTGGCTCGGGCCGGCGACGACGAAGCCCGCCTGAAGCTCATCGAAGCGTTCACACCGGTGATCGGCCGAATGGCGCGGCAATACACCCGCTCGTCCGCGGTCAGCCGGGAGGAGCTGATGCAGGAGGGCGTCGTCGGCATACTGCGGGCGCTCCTCCGATTCGAGGCGACACGCGGTACCCCGTTCTGGGGGTACGCGTGCTGGTGGGTGCGCCAGGCCATGCAGCAGCTCGTCTCCGAGCTCACGCGGCCGATCGTGCTGTCCGACCGCGCGCTGCGCCAGCTCGCCCGAATCAAGGACGCCCGCCGCACGTATGCGCAGACCCATGGGCGTGAGCCAAGCATCTCCGACCTGGCCGCTGAATCCGGCCTGGGACCGGCACAGGTGGTCAAGCTCATCGCCGTCGAACGTCTTCCCAGCACGCTGGACGAGCCGATGAGCCACGATGGCAACGCCGGGTCGCCGCTGCGGGAGCGGCTGGCCGATCCCGACGGCGAGCGGGACCTCGAGCGGGTGCCGGAGACGCTGTCCAAGGAGCAGTTGGCCGCGTTGTTCGCCAAGCTGAGCGCGCGCGAACGCTCGATCGTGCGCAGTCGGTTCGGCTTCGATGGCTCGGAGTCCAGCCTGCGCGAGCTCGGCATCCGGTTCGGGTTGAGTGCAGAGCGCGTGCGCCAGATCGAAGGCATGGCCCTGGACAAGCTCCGGGTGGCAGCCGGTGCGTGATCCGAGACCGGCGATCCAGGTCTTGTACTGAAAGGACGTGAGCGGAAATGCCCTACGTGTCATGCGTTCGTTGCGGGATGCAGTGCTACAGCGCTGCGTCCTGGTCGAATCGCGACTACTGCCCCAACTGCGGCGCTGAGCTGCCGCGCCCCCGGCACGTGCGACCCGACGCCGCCCAGCTCCGCTTGCTGCGAGAGCCCCGGCGCACGCGTTCCCATCCTGGTCCACACACGAGGCGCTGACACGCCACGGACGTTGGCCGGCTTGGGTGGCGGCTATGCGCCGGCCGGTTTCTCGTCGCCGGGCTGCGCTTTTGCTCAGGCGCTCGCGTCCTAATCAATGGTCTACGCGCCGGGGCTGAGCACCCGACGCGCATCGGCACTGAGCATGAGCTCGGAAGAGAGATGAGACGCATGGCCAAACGCAACCTGTCCGAATCGGTGGTGGTGGTTACCGGTGCATCCAGTGGAGTGGGGAGGGCCACAGCCATCCAGCTGGCGCGCGCGGACGCCAGGGTGGTGTTGGCCGCTCGGCGCGAGCGAGTGCTCCACGAGGTGGCCGCCGAATGCCAGGCGCAGGGCGGCCGCGCGCACCCGGTACCCACCGACGTCCGTGATGCCGAGGCCATGCGCCGGCTGGCTGCCGTGGCGATGGAGCGCTTCGGTCAGATCGACGTCTGGGTCAACAACGCCGCCGTCTCGCTGTTCGGCCGTTTCGACCAGGCTCCGCCGGATTTGTGGCGCGAGGTCCTGGAGGTGGACTTCTTCGGTTACGTGAACGGGGTACGGGCAGCGCTGCCGTATTTCAGGAGCGGGGGAGGCGGGACCCTGATCAACGTGGCCTCGGTCAACTCCCATGTCCCGTTCCCCTACCTCAGCGGTTACGTGGCCGCAAAGTTCGCGGTCCGCGGCTTTGCCGAGTCCCTACGCGAGGAATTGCGAGGCGAGAACATC
>DASYIJ010000084.1:0-10734 GCA_035997675.1 Solirubrobacteraceae bacterium | reverse complement strand
CGCCGCATTCGCGCTGGTCCTGATGGGCGTCGTGGCCGTTGTCGCCGGCGGCATAGAGTCGGGCTTCAACTCCCTCACCACCCTGTCCGGTACCAAGGTCGGGCCGGGCAAGGCGCTCGAGCTGGTGACCGCCAGCCTCGGCGTGTACCTCCTCCCCATGCTGGCCATCGCGTCGATCGGCCTGCTCCTGTCGACGATCACGCGCAACAGCGCAGCGGCGGTGGTGGGCGCGCTCATGATCGCGCTGGTACTGCAGATCGGCAGCATCATCCCCGGCCTCGAGGAGATCCGCCCGTACCTCCTGCCGCGCCAGTTCGACGCCTGGCAGGGGCTGCTGCGCGAGCCGACGGACTGGGCGCCGATCGGTCGCGCCGCGTGGGTGTGCGCCGCCTACGCGGTGCCGTCCCTCTTCGCGGCCTATCTGGTCTTCCTGCGCCGCGACGTCGCGGGCGGGTAGAGCGCCACCGCCTCCTTGGTGGGCGCTTCGGCCGCGGCGGCCGGGGCCGCCGCGTGATCGCCGGCCGCGCCGTTTCCGTTGACGACGGCGAGGCCGCCATGCCGACCCGTGACTCGGCCGATCGCGTGTCGGCCGCGGATCGCGGCGGTGAGGGCGAGCAGGAGCAGGATGGGCAGCGCCGCCAGCCACAGCGCCCCATCGGGCACGCGGGCGTCGGAGGACATCTGGATCGGGGACACCGTCGCCGCCGCGAGGTGGACCCGCGCCCGGGCCAGGCGTCGCGCACCGGCGCGGGCGCGAGCCCGGCGGGCGGCCGCCGCCGCCACTGCCGGCCTCGCGGCCCCGCCCGCGGCGGTCGCCGCCGAGCCAGACCCCGCGGCGTGGCCGGCCGAAGCGCCGGAGGTCGTGCCGGCGCCGGAGGAGCCGCTCGCGGTGCCGCAGCCGCTCGTGCGCTCGCGCGCCGCGGCCTGCAGCTGGGACGCGTATTCCGGGGCGTACTGCGCCACGTCGTTCGGTACGGAGCCCTGGAGCTGGCCCGCGCTGTACCGACACGGCGTGATGTGCCCGGTCTGCTGGTACTCGTCGAGCGGGGAGGCCGCCCAGGCGGGCGCCGCGAGGGCGAGCCCCGCGACCGCCGTGGCAATGATGAGCCTGCGGGCCATCACCAGGTGAAACGTCCTGCGAAGCGGGGAGTTCCGCATCGTCGCTAGCCTCTGGCCATCGTCGAGCTCGCCGCCTTCATGTCGCAGGGAACCGAGACGGTCGTGCTGTTCGCGCTGCTCGTCATCTTCGTCGCGGGCGGCCTGTTCGTGTACGGCCGGCGCTAGCGGCGGCCGGTGAAGAGGTGAGGATGCGCGCGCTCACCGGGTTCGCCGTCCTGGCGGCGGTCGCCGTGACCGGATGCGGCTCGGACTCCGGCATCGTCAAGTCCGCGAAGACGCCGGGCCCGGGTACGGCCGGGGCGGCACCGACCGCTTCCACCCCGACGACCCGGGCGGCGCCGGCGAAACCCGCCCGGGCGCCGGCGCCGCACCCCTCGGGCTGCGCGCGCAAGCCGGTCGAGCACCAGATCACGACGCCGCGCTGGCTCGCCGGCTTCGAGATCACGGAGTACTTCTCGGTGTCCGAGCGCTGGTTCGTGGGCCGGCGCGTGCCCGCCCCGGGCATCGCCGGCCGCCACCGCGTGGACTGGCTCTACTCGTCCAACGGCGTCGCGATGGAGGGCGACGGCATCGGCCTCGACGGTCGTCACTACCACTTCGCGTCGGGCGGCGACGCGGGCTGGATCAACGCGGCCGGGCGGCGCACGCGCGCCAGCGCGTGCGCGAGCCGCTGGAGCCACGGCCTCCCCCGCTGGCTCGAGGGCGGCTGGCGCAACGGCGGCGGCGCGATCACGTTCCCGCTGGAGGGCGGTGGCTGGTCCAACGGCACCGGCGCCCGCGAGGTCTCCTACGCGGGCGTCACGTTCGCGGCCGGCTCCTCACAGCCGCTGCGTCCCTACCACACGGTCGCGGTCGACCCCGACCTGATCCCGCAGGGCAGCCGGATCTACATCCCGGCGTACAAGTCGATCAACGGCGGCTGGTTCGTCGCGACCGACACCGGCGGCGCGATCATCGGACGCCATATCGACGTCTACCGCCCGCCGACCGGTTCGATCGACGACGGCGGCCGGTACATGACCCACCGGCGCGTGTACGTCCAGCCGCCGGGCACGGGCTAGGCGCCGCGATCACGATCCCGAGGACGCGGGCGCCCGAACACGAGCGGCTCCGCGCCTTCCCGGCGGAATGCGAGGAGCGCCGCTCGCCGCGAGCGCGCGCCGCTAGAACGACGCGGCGACGACGAGCGCCATCACGGAGACGGCCAGCGATGCGACCGCCACCACGGCGATGGCGCCGGCGGTGAATGCCCTACGTGCCCAGATCATGGACGTCTTGTCGGCGCGTCCGACGCTCAGCTTTAGTGTCCTTCGCCCCAGGGTTTTCCGCCGGTACCCCGGGAATCGGATCGGTCAGACTCCGGGCATGGACCCGCTCCTGATCAATCTCGACGAGCCGACCGAGACCCGTACCTTCGACAAGGGTCGCTTCGAGGTCTACCGGGTGGGGCCCATGACGCTGGGTCGCGCCACCTACGAGCCGGGCTGGCGCTGGTCCGATCACGTCGGACCGGGGACC
Source organism: Solirubrobacteraceae bacterium (assembly GCA_035997675.1). Lineage (GTDB taxonomy): Bacteria > Actinomycetota > Thermoleophilia > Solirubrobacterales > Solirubrobacteraceae > JALYZC01. Next base: position 8,097 of record DASYIJ010000084.1, on the reverse strand, counting down.
GGCGAGACCTCGTGCCAGGTCGAGCACGTCGGCCTCGTGCTGAGCGGGCGCGCCGCGGTGAAGATGGACGACGGCACCGAGCGCGAGATGGCGCCCGGGGACTTCTTCCACGTGCCTCCCGGCCACGACAGCTGGGTGATCGGCGACGAGCCCTACGTGTCGCTGCACGTTATGGGCAGCGAGGGCTACGCCAATGCGGCCGGCGGCTCAGGAGCCCGCTGAGACCCGACGGCGGCGCTCGACCCGCGAGTAGGAGGCGAGGTCGAACACGAACCCGAGGCCGACGATGAACCACTCGAAGCCGTACACCCGATCGGACGAGCTCCACATGACGGCGTAGGCGAGCGTCGTCCACGGCAGCAGGAAGAAGCCGATGAGCGGCACGGCCCAGCTGTCGAACGCGCGCGAGAGCAGGTCGCTGAACAGCCAGATGACGAAGAGCGCCAGCCGCGGGGAGATCAGGGCGAAGAGAGCGACCAGGCAGGCCATGGGGTGACGCTATCGCCTCGGCGCCGTCCCGTGGCGAGAATCGCGCTGTCGGCCTAGCGCTTCCTGCTCCCGCCCGCGGCCCCCGCGGTCTTGGCGACCGAGCCCGCCGCCTTCTTCGCGGTGCTGCGGACCGCCTTCGCCGCGTCGGCGACGCTGCGGCCGGTGCTGCGAGCCGAGGCCTTCACTTCCTGCCCGCTCTTCTTCGCCGTCCGCTTCGTCGCGTTGCGCTTGCGTGTGGCGGCCGCCTTCTTGGCCGCCGCGCTGCGTTGTGCCTTGGTCTGAGCCATGTCGTCGCTCCTCTGGGTAGTGGATCACCCCGGCGTTACCCAGCCGACGGCCCGGCAACCATGCCGGCCGCGCTTGCGTTCTGCCGAGGGTGGCCCGGCGCGATGAGCTAGGCTCGGCGCGCTCGCCGGAGTGTCGACAACAACGTGGGAGCAAGACGATGCGACGACGCGCTTTGGCGTGCCTGTTGGGGGCGGCGACGGTCTTTGGGCTCGCGAGCGCGCTGACGGTGCGCGCCGAACAGCTGCCCCCGGGCTCGGTCCGGGTGGCGCCGCCGGCCGCAGGTTCGCCGGCGAACCTGCGGTGGACCGCGTCGTTTGCGCAGCCTCACGCCGCCGAGCTCCAGGCCTACAACGTCGACATCGCGCGCGGGTACCGCTTCGACCGGCGCGCCGCGCACGGAACCTGCACGGTGGCCCAGGCGCGGCATTCCACGTGCCCGCGCAACAGCAGGATCGGCAGCGGCGTGGGTCAGGTCACGGTCCTGGCGCCCTCCTCGGCGCCGCGGGAGTTCTCGCTGACCATCGACTTCTTCATCACCCCGCCGCAGCAGAGGGGTGACATTGCCGGCCTTGTCCTGGCGGGCCACGAGCCCCAGTCCGGGCTGACGTTCGCGCTCGTCGGTCGGATCGTGCCGTTGCGGCGCGGGCCGTATGGGTTGGAGCTGCGCTTCGCGAACACCGCGTCCGAGCTTCCGTCCGGCATCACCGTCCAGCTGCATCGGGTCGACGTGCACTTCGGGACGCACCGCACGGTGACCCGCGGGGTGGGCGCCAATCGTCGGCGGGTGACGTATCACCTCCTGACGAACCCGACGGTGTGCCCGCGTCGCGGCTGGCCCTTCCTGCTGACGGTCAGGTACTCGACGGGCCCGGAGAATTACTCCGCCTACGGCGCCTGCACGGCGCGACGGCACTAGCTCTCCGCGGACGCCCGCCCGGCGCGTCCCGCCTTCCGCCGGCGTCGCGCTCAGCCCTCTTCGAGGATGAAGAACTCACAGCTCGCGGCCGGTTCGAACACGATCTGCGATTGGTAGCCGCGGACGCGACGACCCAGGGCGTCGGAGACGACCGTCTTGAACTCCTCGGCGAGCGCCGTCTGGTACGCCACGCGCGTCTGGCGCACGAGATCCTTCTCGCCGGCCTCGATCAGCGTCAGCTCTGCGGTGGTGAAGACATCGTGCATCACGCAGACGACGTAGCCGTCGCCGAGGATGAACGTCTTCGCCTTTGTCGGACCCCGTCCGTAGGACTTGGCCATGAGCTGGACGAGGCCGTTGGATATCGCTTGGAGCGCGTTGTCCGGGCCCGACGAATCCTTGTCTGCGCTGTTCTGTTGGGCCATCCGGTCGCCCCTCGTGCCGGGGACACTAGCTGTCGGCGCGGCGCGGGGCTTGCGGCGCGGCGGCGCTGCGCCCTGGCGGTCGCACGGGCCAGGCGCAGGCTCTCAGATGAGTGCAACCTCCGTCGGAGGGCTTACTCACGATGGCTCGTGTCGCGAATGCGGGGTACGACATAGGTATGAGCCGCCACCTGCTTACGCGCGACGCTGATGCCCCGGCGATGGCACGGGCCCTGATGGAGGACGTGCTCGGCGGGGAGATCGGGTGGCAGGCCGGCGACGCCGCCCTGGTGGTGTCGGAGCTGGTGACGAACAGCGTGTTGCACAGCGACGCGTCGGCCGAGACCCCGATCGAGGTCGGCGTCGAGTTCGACGACCGAGAGCTGCGCGTGGAGGTCTGCGACTACGGAAGCGCACACGAACGGGAATCGGTTCAGGTGACACCATCGATCACCGGCGCTGCCGGCATGGGCCTGGCCATCGTGGGCGTCCTGTCGGACGCGTGGGGCGTCAAAGGCGACGGACAGACATGCGTCTGGGCGTGCTTCGAGCGTCCGGAGCCCGAGCCGCGCAACGGTCCTGCGCGCATGTGAGAAATGCGCCCAGCGGGGTACGCGGTCGGCGAGCCACCGATCTCGCGGAGAACGAACATCATGCCCGACCGCCTCACCCCACTCGACGCCTCCTTTTTGCACCTCCAGGACGAGTCGGCCCCGATGCACGTGGCCGCGATGCTGATCTTCGAGGGTCCAGCACCCGCCTACGACGACTTCGTCGAGCACATCGAGTCCCGGCTTCACCTCGTGCCGCGCTACCGACAGCGGCTGGCCCGAGTGCCGCTGGATCAGGGCCGGCCGGTCTGGGTGGACGACGACCGCTTCGATGTTCGCTTTCACGTGCGGGCGACCGCACTTCCCGCGCCGGCGGACGAGGAGACGCTGCGTGTCCTGGGCGGCCGCGTTTTTTCGCGGCCACTGACGTCGGAGCGGCCGCTGTGGGAGATGTGGCTGGTGGACGGCCTCGATGGCGATCGCTTCGCCGTCATGAGCAAGACCCACCACACCGTGGTCGACGGGATCTCGGGTATGGACGTCCTTTCCGTGCTCTTCGCGCCGGACGAGGAGGCGCCCGACGAGGCGGAGCCCTGGCGCGCCGACGCGCCCCCATCGAGCGTCGAGCTGCTCGGGCAGGCGCTCCTCGATCGCGTCACCCAGCCGGCCGAGCTCGTCCGCCCGGTGCGGGCGCTGCTGCGCCGCCCGGCTCGCGTGCTCGCGGCCGTGCGCGACCAGGCGATCGGCCTCGGGGCGTTCGCCTGGGCCGGGCTGGCGCCGGCGCCGGCGACCCCCTACAACCGGGCCACCGTCGGACCGGACCGGCGCTTTACCTGGGTGCGGGGCTCGCTCGCGGACTTCAAGGCCGTCAAGAACAGCTGGGACGGCAGCGTGAACGACGTGGTGCTGACGGTCGTGGCGCGGGCGCTACGGCGCCATCTGCTCCGCCGCGGAGAGGACGTCGACGGCCTGACCCTCAAGGCCTTCGTGCCCGTCTCGACCCGTCAGCCGGGTGACGAAACCGGCAACCGAGTGACCGGCATGATCGCTCCCCTCCCCATCGACTGCGAGGACGCGCGCACCTGCTTCGAGCAGATCCGCGCCGAGATGGGCGAGATCAAGTCCTCGGGCCAGGCCGTCGGGGCGCGCGCCCTGACCGAGCTGTCGGGCTTCGCGCCGCCGACGCTGCTCAATCAGGGAGCCCGGTTGATCGGTCGCCAGCGCTTCATCAACCTCGTGGTCACCAACGTCCCCGGCCCCCAGGACCCGTTGTACCTCGGCGATCGTGAGCTGCTCGACGTCTTCCCGATGGTCCCGCTGGGGAAGAACCTGACCTTCAACGTGGCCATCGTCTCCTACAACGGCCGCATGGACTTCGGTTTGATCGGCGACTTCGACACCATGCCCGACCTGGACGAGGTGGCCGCCGACTTCGCGGCCGCACTCGACGAGGTCCGGACCGAGGCCGGCACCGCGGAGCAGCCGACGGCGCCGCCGCCCGCCGACGCGGAGCCGAGCACGGACGAGGTGGTCCAGGAGGCCGTCGATTCCGAGACCGGGCACATTGACACGCCGGTCGAGCTCGTGGCCGAGGAGGCCGACCCCGGCGCCGAAGAGGGAGCCGGCCCGGAGATCCACGTCGAGGAGCCCTGGCCCGGCTATGACCGGATGGTCACCGCCGAGCTCATCGAGCGTTTGCACGATGCCGGCGACGAGGTGGCCGCGGTGGTCGACCTCTACGAGCGGATGCACCGCGACCGCCCGCCCATCCGCGAGGCGGCCGCGCGAGAGCTCAGCCGACCCTGAGCGCAGAGGCGCGGAGAGACCCCGGCCCACGCGCTACACGCGCGGTCACTCCGGTCCAAGCGCGCACTGGGTGGCCAAGGAGAGTTCGGCTCCCATGTTTCGCTGCATCATCTTCAGCGCGGCTTGTGCGAGGTCGTCGTAGATGTGGGCGACGGCGTCGGTCGCCACAGCGACGTCCAGGTGCCGGATGTAGGCGTCAAGGGCGGAGTAGAGGATGCATTGCTCGGTCACCTGACCCGTGAGCACGATGCGTCCGATCTCCTCCTGGCGAAGGAGGTATTCGAGCGGAGTCTCATAGAAGACCGAGTGACGCGCCTTGACCACGAAGGCCGCATCGTCATCGGGTACGAGCGGTTCGAGCAGGTCCGCGTAGTCCCCCCTCAACACGTCCTGGATCAGCTCGTCTGCCGAGGCGTTCCACACGCCGTAATTGTCATTGACATAGATGACCCGTACACCCTCGTCCCGCGCGCGACCCAACAGCTCGCCGATGTGCGGCACCGCGTCGCGGGCGCTTGCCACCAGCCGCTCGGCATCCTCGAAGTCATAGGGATTGATGACGTCGACGATCAGCAACGCCGTCTTCTTCAGGGACGCGGGCACCCACCTTGGATACCCAGGCCTGGGCCGGCAAACGCGGCGCGCGTGCATCCTCGCGAGCGTGGATCGGTGCGGGGGTCGCTGCTACGCCACGACCCGCAGGCGTCTCAGGCTGGGGTCGGTGGCGCCTTCCACGAATCCGTCGGCGGCGATCAGTTCCTGGAGATAGTCCACGAGGGGCGCGGTGTAGACCTCACCGGGCGCGACCGCGGGGATTCCCGGCGGGTAGGGCGTGACGAGCTCTGCGCTGACCCGTCCGACAGCTTGGCTGGGTTTGACATCTTCGGCGCCGGAGAAGAAGGCATCGCGAGGAAGCATGGCCTGCTCGGTCCGCAGGTCTCGACCGGATGGGAACTTGGGCACGCTGGCAGCAGCGCCTGGGTCACCGCGTTCGTCGACCAGGTCGCGCAGACCGCGCACCAGCCGGTCGATCTCCTCCTCGCCATGGGCGAAGGTGATCAGCGGCATGATGCGGCGGTGGTCGGCGAGCTCGACGTCGATGTGGCGCTCGTCGCGCAACCAATCGTCGGCCTGATAGCCGGTGAGGCCCACCGGCCCAGTCTCGATGAGCACGTGCGTGGGATCGACCCCGGATACGCCCGGTCGCGCTGCCAGCAGGTCGGTATCGATCACCCGCAGCTCGGGGACCTCCGTGGCCAGCCGCTCGCGCAGCAGCCGGGCGCTGCCCACGGCCCGGTCCAACAATGCCTCGCCGTCGCGCACGAACTGGCGCCGCGCACCGTCGATGCTCGATAGCAACAGGGCCGAGGTGCTGGTGGACTCTTCGAGCTCGAAGCACAGCTGCAGCCGCTGGGCGTCGATGCGATCCGAGCCGATCAGCAGGACCGACGTCTGGGCCAACCCGGTCAGTGTCTTGTGCACCGAGCCGATCGCCAGGTCCGAGCCTTGCTCCAGCGCGCCGTCCGGCAGCGCTGGATGTCCGCAGAGCGTGTAGTCCAACCCCCAGGCATCGTCGGTCACCAGGGGCAGATCGCGAGTGTGGCAGGCGTCTGCGAGGGCGCGCACGTCGGCATTGGTGCCGTAGTAGCTGGGTGTGGTGACCATCACTGCGGACGCTTCGGGATGCGTGTCGAGCACCTGGGCAAGATCAGCGGTCAGCGGGTCGAGCGCGAGCTCGAGCTCCTCGTCATAGAAGGGGTCGACGTACACGGGTCGGGTGCCTGAGAGCACCATTCCGGCGAACGCCGACTTGTGCGCGTTGCGGGCCATGACCAACGTCTTTCCCGGGCCGGCCACGGCCAGCAGGGCAACGTGCACGTTCATCGATGAGCCGTTGGTCGAGAAGAGCGCCCGCTTGGCGCCCGCCGCTTCGGCGAAGAGCTCCTGCGCGGTGGCTTGGACCTTCCACGCCCGGTCGCGCGTGTCGACGCCATGCGTCATGGGTAGGTCAAAGCGCGCCGCGTCGATACCGGCCCACCGCGCGAACTCAGGCACCGGCCCTCTGCCCCCCGCGTGCGCCGGGATGCTGAAGCTCAGCATCCCCCGCTCCCAATACGACGTCATGGCATCCGCGATCGGAGCCGCGTCCTGATCCTTCCGGGCCGGACCCTCGCGCTGCTCCAGCGCCTCCTTGACGCGATTCACGGACCGCTTGATCGGTCTTGAACCCATGCGCGTGGCCTACCCCGCGACCGGCCCCCGTCAACCTGGTCTGCCCGGGCGGCATTCACAGTTGCGTCGGTGAGCGCTGGCGGGACTGCGACTCGGCGTCGGGGTTTTGCTTCTGCGAGGGCATCCGCTTCGCAACCTCCCGGAGCGTCGTTCGTTTTTATCACCATCGGGCCGTTACGCTCCGCCATTGTCGCCGCCATCGTCGCCTCCGTGCTCGCACTCGCGGCATCTTCGGCGACGGCGCCAGCAGCGGGGCTGCACGGTTCGCGACCCGTGGGTCAGCCGCGACAGTTGCGTTTGCCCGGCGTGCGGACCCTGCTTAGTGACGGCCGGCGCTTCGTCCTGCTCAAGACCTACCGCAACGACGGCGCCCGTGTTCTCGACACACGCACCGGACGCTCAGTCGCAGTCCAGCAACCGTGCGCGGCCATCCCCGACGGCGCCACCCAGGGCACGTTCAAGGTGCTCTGCGAAGACAACCCCTTCGCCACGACCGTCAGTCTTGTTGACGCACGAAGTGGCCGGGTGACGCCAATTGATACAGCGGCCAACCCCTGTGACCTGCTCACCAGTGAGTTGGGACGGCAGTGGCTTGTGGGCTCAACCTGCCATCCCGGCTCGTCCGGTGGCGGGACGACCTACGGCTGGGTTTTCTACAACTGGCACACGGGGGAGCGACGTGAGTTCCCGCAGACCATCGGCTCGGGGCCGCCCGTGCTCAACGTGGATACCCCCGACTTGCTCTCGGGACCGACGCCGCAACCGGTTTCAGCCATCCGGGTCAGTTCCCGCGCCGTGAAGCGCAATCTTCAGCGCGGCGACACCTGGCAGGTGGCGGCAACGCGCAAGGGCCGGCGAACAAGCTGGCGCATCACCAACGTCCTGCCGGAGGACGCGCTCGCTCCCTACCCGTCGTGGGGGTCCGCCGAGGTGCTGACGGCCGCCACCGACTACATGGTGTTCATCGGTGTGCTCGACGAGATGATCAGCTACGCCGCCCCCTACAACAACGCCCACGACAAGCTGCTGGCCCTCCATCGTTTCTACGGCACCCGGTTCTGACGGCATCCTGCGCAGCGACAGTCAGAACACGGCAACGCGGTCCTCGCCAGCTTTGGTCGGTAGAGCCGGCCTTGTCCAGCTGCTGCATGAGATTGGCTATCAACACTGACCAATCGTCCATGCGGCCCTTGCCCCTCCTCTAAGCCGCATCCGGTTCGAGCTGCGCTCGCGGTCCGGCGGCGGGTTCACTGCCCCGCGCTTGTCGGCAGACTCTCACCCGCCGTTCAAGACCAAGCTCGCCTGCTAGCCCGTCGCCGGCACCACCCAACCTCACGCGACCGCCGGTGGGTTCCTCATCGATGTACGACGCTGAAGGTCATTGAACGCGGGG
>DASYIJ010000020.1:0-21681 GCA_035997675.1 Solirubrobacteraceae bacterium | reverse complement strand
CCCTCGTCGGGCTGCACCGTGAGGATGAGCTCGTTGGGCTGCACGCCGAGCGAGCCCCCCTCCCGAAAGGCGAGGTGCGGGACGGGCTTGAGCGTCACGGCGATCTCGGTCAGCTTCCGGGGCAGCCGCTTGCCGGTGCGCAGGTAGATCGGCACACCGGCCCAGCGCCAGTTGTTGACGGTGAGACGCAGCGCGGCGTAGGTCTCGGTGAAGGAGTCCGGCGGCACGCCGTCCTCCTCCAGGTACCCCTTCACGGGCTCGCCGGCGATCGCCCCCGGCCCGTACTGCGCGCGCACCGCCATCTGCGGGACCTCCTCCAGCGCCGGCGGGCGAATCGCCTGCATGACCTTGACCTTCTCGTTGCGCACCTGGTCCGCGGTGAACGCGGTCGGAGGCTCCATGGCGAGCAGCGCCAGCAGCTGGAGCATGTGGTTCTGGACGAGGTCGCGGAGCGCGCCGGATTTGTCGTAGTAGCTGGCGCGGGAGCCGATCCCCAGGTCCTCGGCGGCCGTGATCTGCACGTAGTCGATGTAGTTCCGGTTCCACACCGGCTCGAACATGCTGTTGGCGAACCGGAACGCCAGCACGTTCTGGACGGTCTCCTTGCCCAGGTAATGGTCGATCCGGAACACCTGCCGCTCGCGGAACACCCGCAGCACGCGGCGGTTGAGCTTTCGGGCCGACTCGAGGTCGTAGCCGAACGGCTTCTCGATCACGACCCGGACCTCGGCGTCCTTGTGGCGGTTGAGCTTGGCTTCGCCCAGCGCCTCGACGATCACGGGGAAGAACTCGGGTGCGGTCGAGAGGTAGAAGACGCGGTTGAAGACGATGTCCGCCTGCGCGTCGAAGGCCTCGATCTGCTTGCGCAGCGCGTCATACACCGCGGGGTCGTCGAAGGTGCCCGAGACGTAGCGCACGTTCTCGAGCAGCGCGTCGAGCACCTCGGGGCTGGGTCGCGTGCGGGAGAACTGCTCGATCGCGTTGCGCATCTCCGCGCGGTAATCGTCGTCGGACTTCTCGCTGCGCGAGACGCCGATCAGGTTGAAGCGCTCGGGCAGCGAGCCCTCGTGGGCGAGGTTGTAGAGCGCCGGGAGCAGCTTGCGCCGGGCCAGGTCCCCCGTGGCGCCGAAGATCACGAGCGTCGTCGGGTGGACCGGAAGGCGCTCGAGGCCCTCCGTGAGCGGGTTCTCCTCGGTGACGGTGGCCATCAGAGGCTTTCGATCCTGGCCGTCAGCTCGTGCAGCGCGTCGACCGGGTCTCCCTCGAGCGTCACACGCTCGGCGGGCAGGTCGTGACCGCGCAGCGTCTGCAGATCGCCCGTGGCGGCGGCGTGCTTGAGCGTCCGGAACGAGTAGTCCTCGCCGGGGATGTCGACGTCGTCACCCTGGTCGTGCACGAGCTGGAGGAAGCGGCCGACCGGGGGGCCGCCCTTGTGCATCTGGCCGGTGGAGTGCTGGAAGCGCGGCCCGTAGCCGAACGTGACCGCGGCGCCCGTCTTGGCCCGAAGCACCTCGCGCAGGTGGACGACGGCGCGATCGAACCGGGCGGACGGCTCGAGGTAGCCCAGGACCGCGACATAGTGCGGCGGCCCCGCGTCGGACAGCAGGGCGCTCAGCGCGCCGTCGTCGGCCTCGGCTACCTCGGGCAGATGACCCTCGGCCTTGTAGCCCTCGAGGACCTTGTCGGTGTTGTCCTTGGCCTCCTGCACGTTGGGCTGGTCGAACGGGTTGATTCCAATCGCCCAGCCCGCGACGGCCACGGCGAATTCGGCGAAGAAGAAGATCCGCCCGAGGTCGGTGGCGCCGTGCACGGACAGCGTCAGGACCGGCTGGCCGGCATTCGCGAGCGCCTCGACCTTGGCGTCGAGCTCCTCGTCCGGCGCGTCGGCGTTGCGCAGGTAGGCGAACAGGCGGTCGTCGCCGTACGCGTCCGGCGGGCCGATCGGCTCGTCGGCGACGGGCAGGACGCCCTTGCCCTGCTTGCCCGTGCTCTCGGCGACCAGCTGCTCGACCCACAGCCCGAACGAGGAGATCGGCTCGGACACGATGAAGGTGAGCTTGTCCCGGCCGACGCCGGCCAGCGCCCCCATCGCGGTGCCCAGCCAGAGGCCCGAGTTGCTCGTGCCCTGGTCGTAGCTCGTGCAGTTCTGCTCGGCGACCTGGCAGCGGTGCAGCAGCGCCTCGATCGCGACGCCCATGCAGGCCGCCGGCACCAGGCCGAAGTAGGAGAGCACCGAGTAGCGCCCGCCGATGTCCGGGTCGTTCTCGAACACGCGGCGGAACCCGTTCGACTGGGCGAGGGCCACGAGCGGGCTGCCCGGGTCGGTCACGGCCACGAAGTGCTTGCCCGCCTCGGCGTCGCCCACGGCGCCGGCCACCTGCCGGTGGAAGTAGCGGTAGTGCGAGAGCGTCTCGATCGTCCCGCCCGACTTCGAGGAGATGATGAACAGCGTCTTCGCCAGGTCGACCCGGCGCTCGACGTCGAGCACGGCCGCGGGGTCGGTGGAGTCGAGCACGTGCAGCCGCATGGCACCCTCGATGTCGCCGAAGGTGCGCCGAATCACCTCGGGGCCGAGGCTGGAGCCGCCCATGCCACAGAGCACGCAATCCTCGAAGCCCTCGGCCTGGCACTCCCCCACGAAGGCGTGCAAGTCGGGGGCGCTGTCGAGCATCGGCTCGGAGATCGTGAGCCAGCCAAGGCGGTTGGAGATCTCGGGCGCGCCGTGCTCGCCCCACAGCGTGTCGTCCTTGCGCCAGATGCGCTGGGCAACCGATTCCGCCACCGCCTTCTTCCCGGTCTCGGCGATCGGCTCCTCCAGATCGTTCGGGATGGCCGACTTGATCGTCGGCGGGCGCCCGATGATGACGGCCTCCCGGCGGTCCTCGACGCCGGCGATCAGCCCCTCCATCGCCACCTCGAATTGCTTGATGCCGTCCTCGAGCAGCTTCGCGGTGACCTCGTCGAGGTCGATGCCCGCGCTGGCCAGCGCCTCGAGGTCGTCCGTCGGGTCCTGGTCGGCGGTCGGCCCGGTGATCTCGGCGTGCTCGGCCGCCGCGAGCAGGGTCGACATCGGCATCGTGTTGACGGTGTGCGGCGCCACGAGGCCGTCCACGTACATCGTCTCGGGATAGTGCGGGTTCTTGACGCCGGTCGAGGCCCACAGCGGACGCTGGACCGGGGCCCCGGCGTCCCTCAGCTTCGCGAAGCGTTCGCCCAGGAAGATCTGCTTGAACCGCTGGTAGGCGGCGCGGGCGTTGGCCAGCGCCGCCGTGCCCTGGAGCGACTCCTTGCCGAGCGCGGCCAGCCGCTTGTCGACCTCGGTGTCGACCCGCGAAACGAAGAACGAGGCCACCGAGTGCACGTCGAGCGACTTGCCCTCCTCGGCGCGGCGCTCGAGCCCGCGGATGTACGCCTCGGCGACCTTCCGGTAGGCGTCGACCGCGAACAGCAGCGTGACGTTGACGTTGATGCCCTCGTAGATCGCCTGCTCGATCGCGGGCACGCCCTCGTCGGTCCCCGGGATCTTGATGAACAGGTTGGGCCGGTCCACGCGGGACCAGTACGAGCGCGCCGACTCCAGCGTGCCGTCGGTGTCGCGCGCGAGCTCGGGCTGGACCTCGAGCGAGACGAACCCGTCGGCATGGTCGAGGTCCTCCCACACCGGGCGCAGGACGTCGGTCGCGAGCTGCACGTCCCTGATGGCGATGCGGTCGTAGATCTCCCGGGCCTCGAGGCCCTCCCGGGCCATCTCGCGCAGCTCGTCGTCGTAGTCGTCGGAGCCGAGGATCGCCTTCTCGAAGATCGACGGGTTGGAGGTGACGCCGCGCAGCGAGTCGACTTCGATCAGCCGCTGGAGCTCACCGTTCTCGATGAGGCTGCGGCGGATCTGATCCAGCCACACGCTCGTGCCCGCGGCGGTGAGGGCGGCGAGGCGAGGATTGACCTCGGTGCTGACGCTCATGGGCAGCGTTCTCCTTGTCGTTTTCAGCTCAGGACTTGGCGCCCTTCAGGACTGCGCCGGCGCGGTCGGCGATGTTCTCCGGGGTGAAGCCGAAGTGCTCGTAGAGGGCCGGCTGCGGGGCGGACGCCCCGAATGTCGTCATGCCGAGCACGTCGCCCGCGTCGCCGACCCACCGCCACCACGGCTGCGGCGCCGCCGCCTCGACGGCGAGGCGGGCGCGACACGACGGCGGCAGCACGGCGTCGATGTAGTCCTGGGGCTGCGTCGTGAAGGTGTCCAGGCACGGCACGCTGACGACGCGGGTCGCGGTGCCGGCGGCCTCCAGCAGATCGGCGGCGGCGTTGCAGATGTGCACCTCGGACCCCGAGGCCATCAGGACCACGTCCGGCTCGGGGTCCTTGTAGGACTCTCGCAACACGTACGCACCGCGGTCGATCGCATCGCCCGGCACGCCGGCGGGGTTCCAGGTGGGAAGTCCCTGGCGCGAGAACACGAGCGCGGTCGGCGCGTCGGTGGCGGCGATCGCGAAGCGCCAGGCGAGCGCGGTCTCGTTCGCGCCCGCCGGGCGCACGACGTTGATCTGCGGCATGGCGCGCAGCTGCGCGAGCTGCTCGATCGGCTGGTGGGTCGGCCCGTCCTCGCCCAGTCCGATCGAGTCGTGGGTGTAGACGTAGATCGCCGGCAGCTTCATCAGCGCGGCCAGGCGGACGGCGCCCTTCATGTAGTCGTTGAAGTTGAAGAACGTCCCGCCGAAGGCACAGAAGTAGTGCAGGTTGAGCCCGTTGAGCATCGCCCCCATGCCGTGCTCGCGGACGCCGAAGTGGATGTTGCGGCCTGCGTACTCGCCGGGCAGCACGTCGCCGCCGTCTTCGATGGTCGTGAGCGTCGACGAGGCCAGGTCGGCCGAGCCGCCGACCAGCTCCGGCAGCTGCGCCGCCGCCCACTGGATCACCTTCCCGGAGGCCTTGCGGGTGGCCATCATGCCGTCGTCGACGTGGAACTTGGGCACGTCCTTGTCCCACCCGTCGGGCAGGCGGCCGGCGACGCGTCGCTCCAGCTCGGCGCCCAGCTCCGGCTCGGCCGCGGCGTACGCCTTGAGGCGGTCCTCCCACTCGGACTGCCATTCCTTTCCGCGGTCGATCGCCTCGCGGTAGTGGGCGAGCACCTCGTCGGGCACGAGGAACTGAGCGTCGGGCGGCCAGCCGTATGCCTCTTTGGTCAGTCGGACCTCTTCCTCACCCAGCGGCGAACCGTGCGCGGCGTGGGAGTCGTGCTTGTTCGGGCTCCCGTAGCCGATGTGGGTGTGCATGTCGATCAGCGTCGGGCGGTCGGGTACCTCCTTGGCCTCGGCGACCGCCGCCTCGATGCGGTCGGGCTCGATGTCCTCGCCGATGTCGATCGTCTGCCAGCCGTAGGCCTCGAAGCGCTTCTTCACGTCTTCGGAGAACGCCATGTCCGTCGTACCGTCGAGCTGGATCTTGTTGTCGTCGTAGAAGACGATCAGCCGGCCGAGCTTGAGGTGTCCGGCCAATGAGGAGGCCTCGGAGGCAACGCCCTCCTGGATGTCCCCATCGGAGACGATCACGTAGGTGTAGTGGTCGACGATCTCGTGGCCGGGGCGATTGAAGCGGGCGGCCATCATGCGCTCGGCCAGCGCCATGCCGACGGCGGCCGAGACGCCCTGGCCGAGCGGGCCGGTGGTGGTCTCGATCCCCGCGGCGTGGCCGTACTCGGGATGGCCGGCCGTCGGCGAGCCCAGCTGGCGGAAGTTCTTGAGGTCGTCGAGGGTCAGGCCATACCCGGTCAGGTAGAGCACCGAGTAGAGGAGCATCGAGGCGTGCCCGTTGGACAGCACGAAGCGGTCGCGGTCCGGCCACTTGGCGTCGGCCGGGTTGTGGCGCATGATTCGCGTGTAGAGCGCGTAGGCGACCGGCGCCAGCGCCATCGGCGCGCCGGGATGGCCGGAGTTCGCCTTCTGAACCGCGTCCATCGACAGTGTTCGGATCGTGTCGATCGACAGCTTCTCCAGCGTCTGGGACTCGGTCATCGTCGCCATGCAGTCATCCTCGCCACCCCTCGTTCAATACGGTCGTGCTGCACCCGCGACAATAACGCCCGTGCCCCCGCCGGGTGCGGGCGCGTGTTTGCTTTCGTCCGGGCGGGTAGGGGATGATCGGCAGATGGGCCTCCTCGAGCACGTCCCGATCGGCACGCTCCCGTTCGAGCGCTTCGAGTCGGTGTTGCCGGCGGACCGCTACCGGGAGCTGCGCGACGCGGCCGAGCGCAGCCGAACCGAGCTCGCCGGCCGCGCCATATGGAACGTCAACTCGACCTCACGCGGCGGCGGAGTGGCCGAGATGCTCCAGTCGCTGCTCGCCTACGCGCACGGGGCGGGTGTGGACGCGCGCTGGGTCGTGATCGCGGGCAACGAGCCCTTCTTCCACCTGACCAAGCGCATTCACAACAACCTCCATTCGGCGCCGGGCGACGGCGGCGACCTCGGCGAGGCCGAGCGCAAGATCTACGACGACGCGCTCGCGCCGAACATCGAGGAGTTCACGTCGCTGGTGCGGCCCGAAGACATCGTGATCGTCCACGACCCCCAGCCCGCCGGCCTGATCCCGCCGCTGAAGGAGATGGGCGTGCCGGTGATCTGGCGCTGTCACGTCGGGATCGACACGCCGAGCGACCTCTCCCGCCGAGCCTGGAATTTCCTCCTCCCCTACGTCAAGCCTGCCGACACATACGTGTTCTCGCGCAAGGCCTTCGTATGGGATGGCCTCGAAGACGAGAAGATCGAGCTGATCGCGCCGGTGATCGACGCGTTCTCCCCGAAGAACCAGGAGCTCGATCCGGAGGCCGTCGCAGCGATCCTGCACGTCGCGGGGCTCAACGACAACGGCTCCAGCGGCTCGCCGATGTTCATGCGCGAGGACGGCTCGCCCGGCCGCGTCGAGCGTCCGGCGACGACGTTCGAGGGGCGCATGCTGCACCCGGACGACCCGGTGGTCCTGCAGGTTTCGCGCTGGGACCGGCTCAAGGATCCGCTCGGCGTGATCCGCGGCTTCGTCGACCACGTCGCGCCCTACACGGACGCCCACCTCGTGTACGCCGGGCCGGCGGTCGAGGCGGTGGCGGACGACCCCGAGGGCAAGCAGGTGCTCGAGGAGGCGCAGGCCTACTTCGAGGGGCTCGACCCCGAGGCCAAGGAACGCGTCCACCTCACGGCGCTGCCGATGGATGACCTGGCCGAGAACGCCGCGATCGTCAACGCGCTCCAGCGGCGCGCGGACGTCGTCGTGCAGAAGAGCATCGCCGAGGGCTTCGGCCTGACCGTGGCCGAGGCGATGTGGAAGGCCAAGCCGGTGGTCGCTTCGCGCATCGGGGGGATCCAGGACCAGATCGTGGACGGGAAGAGCGGGATCCTGCTCGACGACCCCACCGACCTGGCCGCCTACGGCGCGGCCGTCCGCGACCTGCTCGACAACCCCGAGCGGGCGCGGGCGATCGGCCACGAAGCCCAGGAGCGCGTGCGCGGCGACTTCCTCGCCGTGCGCAGCCTGCTCCAGTACCTCGCGCTCTTCGAGAGACTGCTCGCCGCATGACACGCCGGCGCGGCGTGGGAGACTGACGGTCATGGCCAAGCGTGGCGGCGTCGACCTCGGCGGCACCAAGATCCAGGTGGTCATCGTCGACGGCAAGCACAAGGTGCTCGGCCAGGCCCGCCGGCCCACCCCCACGACCGGCACGCCGGCCGACGTCAAGGACGCGATCGCGGCGGCACTGGTAGAGGCGGCCGACGCCGCCGGCATCAAGACCTCCGACCTGTCGGGCATCGGCGTCGGGTCGCCGGGCGAGATCGATCCCAAGACGGGCGCCGTCTCGCAGGCGCGCAACCTCCCCGGGTGGGAGGGCACCTATCCGCTGGCCGACGAGCTCGCCAAGACCTGCGGCGCGCCGGTCGCGGTCGGCAACGACGTGCAGGTGGCCACCAACGCCGAGTTCGAGCTCGGGGCGGGCAAGGACTACCGGTCGATCCTGGGTGTGTTCTGGGGCACGGGCGTCGGTGGCGGGATGGTGCTCGACGGCAAGCCGTGGCTCGGCCGCGGCTCCGCCGGCGAGATCGGCCATGTCGTCGTGCGCCTCAACGGCGCGCGCTGCCCGTGCGGGCGCCGCGGCTGCATGGAGGCCTACGCCGGCCGTGCGGCGATGGAGGCCAAGGCGCGGCGCGAGCTGGCGAGGGGCCGGAAGACCGACCTGTTCAAGATCATGGAGAAGCGCGGACGGGAGCGGCTGACGAGCGGCATCTGGGCGCGCGCCGCGAAGAAGAAGGACCCGCTCGCCCTGGAGCTGATCGACCGCGCGATCGAGCATCTCGGCCCCGGCGTCGCGTCGACGTGCAACATCCTCGACGTGGAGTGCGTGGTGATCGGCGGCGGCCTCGGGATCCGCTTCGGCGAGCCCTACGTCGACCGGATCGAGAAGGCGATGATGCCCCACCTCTTCGCCTCCGACCACCCCCCGGACGTGAAGCTGGCCGCCCTCGGCGATCTCGGCGGCGCGATCGGCGCCGCGCTGCTCGCGCCGGCCGGGCGCCGCACCCGCTCCGTCGCGAAGGCCGCGGCGGGCGACGGCGCCGGCGGCTAGGCGCTGGCCCGGCGCGGCCCCCACATGCCCGAGCGGCTCAGCACGCGCGGGACGATCGCGATCAGCAGCCACGAGTACTTCGCGAGGTCGGTGTCGAGGTAGGCGATTGGGATCGAAACGAGGAAGACCGCGGGCGGCAGCAGGTTGCGCCCGATCAGCTCGCCTCCCCGAGCCTGCATGTCGGGCTCGAGGAGGTTGGCGCGCAGGGCGACGGCGACCATCAGGGCGTCGGCGAGGCCGGCCAGGGCGACGTTGACGGCGTAGGCGGTAAGCGCGATCGGGTCGTCGCCGAAGTCCCCCAGCAGAGCGGTCGAGAACGGCAGCAGCCCGATGAAGGACAGGTAGAGCAGGTTCAGCCACAGCATGCGCCCGTCGAAGCCGCGCAGGCTGTCGAAGAAGTAGTGGTGGCCGACCCAGAACAGGCCGATCACGGCGAACCCGATGAAGTAGCTCGTGAAGTTGTCGTTGAGGCTGGACAGCGCGCGGTCGAGGTTGTCGTCGCTCCCGGGCGATGGCACCTTGATGCTGAGCACCAGCAGCGTGATGGCGATGGCGAACACGCCGTCGCTGAACGCCACGGTGCGGTGAAAGCCCGCGCGGCCCTCGATGGGAGGGGACTCCTCCGCCATCCCCGCTCGCTTCGCGCCGAGAGGGTCGAACCCTCCCGTGGCGGGGCATCTACGCTGGATTGATGAGCTCGAGCCCTTCCGTCGTCGCGGTCGTTCCCGCGCTGGACGAGGCCGCGACGATCGGGGCCGTGGTCGCCGGCGCCGCGGCGTGCTGCGACGAGGTCGTGGTGGTGGACAACGGATCCGCGGATGCCACCGCCGCGCGCGCCGCCGCCGCCGGCGCCCGCGTCGTGCGCGAGCCGCGGCGCGGCTACGGAGCCGCGTGCCTCACCGGCGCGCTCGCCGCGGATCCCGCCGCAGTCCTGCTCTTCCTGGACGGCGACGGCTCCGACGATCCCGCCGCGCTGGCCGCCGTGACCGGCGCGGTCCTCGCCGGCGAGGCCGACCTGATCCTGGGCTCGCGAGCGCTGGGCCGGCGCGAGCCGGGATCCGTGCGCCGCCACCAGATGGCGGCGAACCGGGCGATGGCCGCAATCGTCCGCCGTGCGTGGGGAGCACCGGTGACCGACCTCGGTCCGCTGCGCGCGATCCGGCGGGCCGACCTCCTCGCGCTGGGAATGCGTTCCCGCACCTACGGCTGGCCGCTCGAGATGGTGGTCAAGGCGGCGCGCAGCGGCCTGCGCATCGCCGAGGTCCCCGTCGACGCACGCGCCCGCGCCGGCGGCGAGTCGAAGGTCAGCGGGACGATGAGCGGGACCGTCCGGACCGCCGGGCGCTTCGCCGAGGTCCTGCTGCGCGACGGACTCGGGCCGCGGCCGCGCGCCCGTCGGTGAACGTGTCGCCGCCCTCACGGGGCGGCCGGCGGATCACGCTCAGCGGATGTTCAACGTCGCGTCGTGGCCCTCCGGGTTCGCGTCGGCCGCGGCGAGCAGGGCGCTCGCGGGGCCGTCGAGGGGTAGGCGCTGGCGCGTCAGCAGCAGGTCTGTGTCGAGCCGGCCGGCGTGGACGGTCGGCGCGAACGGGCTCCAGAAGGCACCGTCGGCGGTCAGGGTGAGCTCCGGGAACAGGTCCTTCGGCTCGGCGACGACCCCGAGGTCGTTGTCGACGGCGCGGCCCCGGCGCACGATCGGGCGCACGACGTGGTCCTCGTCGGGAACGCCGAGCGAGCGGTGCAGCGCGCACAGCCGCTCCATCTGCTCTGACGTGTTGCGGTCCCCCGTGGTGGCGATGCGGACCGGGACCCCGAGCTCGACGAGCCGGGGTATCGCGGCGACGACCTTCTCGAAGTTGTGCGGGGCCCGGAACTCGTCGTTGCGCTCGGGTTCCGCGCTGTCGAGGGAGATCTGCAGCGTCACCGGATGGCCGGCGAGCGGGCGCAGACGAGCCAGCATGCGGTCCGTGAACAGCGTCGCGTTGGTGAGCACGAGGACCGGCATGATCCGCGCCAGCTCGGCGAGCACCTCGGGGAGGTCCGGGAGCAGGAACGGCTCGCCCCCGGTCACGCCCAGCGAACCGAAGCCCAGCGCCCGGGCCTGACGCGCGGACTCGACCATCTCGGCTCCGCCGAGCAGGCGCCGGTGCACCCCCGGGGCAGACTCGGTCAGGCAGTACCGGCACCGCAGGTTGCAGTGGTAGTTGGAGTACAGCCACAGCCGATCCGACACGCGGTTCTCCGCGATCGCGTTGCGCAGGGCGTCCCCGGTGGCGCTCACCGCGGGGCCACCCCCCCGGCCCGCAGCCGCGCGAGCGTGCCGGGGCTGGTCGGCAGCTCGAGCGCGGTGCAGAAGCGGTTGAGCATCAGCGTCGCGCCGGCCACGAGCGTCAGCTCGACGATCTCGTGCTCGGCGAAGTGCCGGCGCAGGCGCTCCGCCGTGGAGTCGGGCACGGGCTCCGGCGCGGCGCACAGGGCGTCGCACCATGCCACGAGAGCCGAGTCCGGCTCGGACAGGCCGCTGGGCGTGGCGCACACGCCGGCCGTTTCCTCGGCGCTCATCCCCGCGTCCCAGGCGGCGACGGTGTGGGTGTCGACGCAGTAACGGCAGCCGCTCAGGGCCGACACCCGCAGGATCACGAGCTCCTTGGTGCGCAGGTCGATCGAGGTCTCGCCGTAGACGCGCGCGACGAACCCCAGCGTGGCCTCGATCAGCTCGGGCACCTGCGCCAGCGCCCGCGTGAGCGGCGACGCCGACCCATCCTCGCCGTAGTACGGTCGCGCCAGCAGCGGCGCCTGCGCCGCCTCGATCAGCTCGACCCGGGTCAGGGCGCGGCGCCCTCCCGCACGCGACGCCGGTCGAGCAGGCCGAGCAGCACGAGCAGCCCTCCGAAGGTCACGCCCGCCTGCCACGCCACGTCGGTGTAGTGCGCCTCTCCCCCGGTCCTCGCCGCGAGGATCGCCCCGGCCAGCGCGAGGCCGCCCAGCACGGCGACGGCGAGCCGCGCGGGCATCCCGACGCCCGGCCCGAAGGTCGGCGGCCCGAGGAGCCGCGCGCTGGTCCGCCGGCGCGGGTCGAGCAGGGTCGGCAGGGCCGACAGGCCCACCACGAACGCGATCACGACCAGGCTCAGGATCTCCCACACCCAGCGCCGCGGCGCCAGCTCGGAGACCCACAGCGCCGTCAGCTGGCCGGCGCTGAGCAGCGCCACCACGCCGGTGCCGATCCCGAGCACGAGCAGCACGCCGAAGCCCAGCTCGACGACGGCCTGCACCGGCGCGAAGAACGACGCGTGGTCGGCGACGAACTTCTCGACGTCCTTCCACACCCCCGGCGCGGTGCCCTCGGCGCGATACCCGGCGATGAGCGCGGTGTAGCCCTTGACCTCGTACAGGTGCTTGTTGAGGTTCTCGAAGAAGACCGAGACGAACAGCGCGCCGAGCATCACGCGCAGCACCGAGAGCCACGCGACGCGCTCCAATGAGCCGGCCGCGGCCGACGCGCGCGACCGCGCCGGGGCCGCCGTGACGTCCGAGCTGGCCATGGAGCGAGGGTACCTTGGGCGCCGCCGTTGTTACAGGCGGCGCGGCTGTGTGACCATGCTCGTATGTCCCGTGAGGCATGGCGGACCACGGGCGTGGCCACGCTGGGCGCGGCGCTGCTGGCGATCGCGTGGCCGCTGCACGAGCTGACCGACCTCGTCGACCCGCGCCGGCCCTACGTGGCCGTCGAGCTGGCGATGGTCGTCGTGTGCGGGCTCGCCGCGGCCCTCCTGTGGCGCCGCGCACGCCGGCGCGACGTCGTGATCGTGCTGGTCGTCGCCGTGGCCGCCCGTGCGCTGCTGGTTCCCGGCGCGCCGACGCTGTCCGACGACGCCTACCGGTTCGTGTGGGACGGACGCGTGCAGGCGGCCGGGGTCAACCCGTACCGCTACGTGCCGGCCGACCGCCATCTCCTGCCGCTGCGGGACTGGCAGGTGTTCACGCGGGTCAACCGACCCCACACCCGCACCCTGTATCCGCCGGCCGACGAGGTCACGTTCCTCGCCGCCCACGAGGTGGCCGGCGACGGCATGGTGCCGTGGAAGCTCTCGATGCTGGCGCTCGAGGCGGCGGCGGTCGCGCTCCTGCTGCTCCTGCTGAGCCGCGCCCGTGTATCGCGCGGCCGCGTCGTGCTCTACGCCTGGCACCCCGTCGCGGTCGTCGAGATCGCCGGGAGCGGCCACCCCGACCCGATCATGCTCGTGCCGCTGCTCGGGACGCTGCTGCTGTGGGACGCCCACCGCCGGGTGGCGGCCGGCGTGGCGCTCGGCGTGGCGGCGCTGGCCAAGTTCGTGCCGCTGCTCGCGGCGCCGTTCCTCGCCCGCCGGCTCGGGGGGCGCTTCCTGCTCGCCGGGGCCGCAACGGCGACCGCGCTCTACCTGCCCTACATCGGCGCGGGCAGCGACACGCTGGGGTCGGTCTCGAAGTTCGTGTACCAGACGACCGGGTCGGGGCCCTACACCTGGCTGCTGGCCGCCGGCGTGGAGCGCACGGCCGCGCTGGCGGTGCTGCTGGCGGCACTCGCCGCCGGCGTGGCCTGGGCGGCCGCGCGCCCGCCCGGCAACCTCGCCGGGGCATGCCGCCTCACGGCGCTGCTCCTGGGCGGCGCGCTGCTCGCCAGCCACACGGTGCTCCCGTGGTACCTCCTCTGGGTGCTGCCGCTGCTGTGCGTGGCGCCGGTGCCGGCGCTGGTGTGGGCCTGCGCGAGCGCACCCGTCCTCTACCTGGCGATGCCGCCCGACCGCATCCTCTCCCCCGGCGCCGCGACGGCGATCGTCTGGGTCCCGACGCTCGCGCTGCTCGCGCTGGACGCTACCCGGTCGTGGTCCCGCCGCCGTTCGACGGCGGCGGCGCGGGCGCCGGAGAGGACTGCGGGGCAGGTGCCGGCGCGGGCGCCTGGTTAGCCGCGGCCGCCGCCGCCGCGTCGGCCTTCAGCTTTGCCTGGGCGGCCTTGACGGCGTTCCTCTGATTCTGCGTGAGAAGACTCAGCTGGCTCGACTTGACCGCGGCGCAGGTGCGGGGGTGCGCGCGGCAGTAGTTGAAGCCGATGGTGGACAGGCGGAGCGTCACGGTCGCGCCGCTGACCGTGACCCTGATCGTGGTCGGCTTCGGCGACGTCGCCGTTGCCTGCGGCGCCACGGTCGTCGTCGTCGCGCTCGAGGCGGCGCTCGAGCTCTTGCTCGACGATCCGCAGGCCGAGACGCCGAGGGCGGCGGCCCCACCGGCGGCGAGGGCCGCGACCGCCATCAACCGGGCTCGCATGGTCACAGCGTAACCGTGTATCGGGAACGCTCCACCCGTTACGTAGGACGCCCGGAGGGCGCGCTCAGCTTCCGGGGAGGACCCAGAACGCAACCACCGCGTACTGCAGCGCCGCGGCGAGGATGACCAGGGCGTGGAAGATCTCGTGGTAGCCGAAGACCGTCGGCGCCGGGTCGGGCCGGCGACGCGCGTAGACGAGCGCCCCCGCGGTGTAGAGCAGGCCGCCCGCGGCCACCATGGCCGTGGCGGTCACGCCGAGCTTGGAGAGCAGCTGCGGGAACGCCGCCAGGGCGACCCAGCCGATGGCGACGTAGATGAGGGCGACCAGCCACTTCGGCGCGTCGATCCAGACGAGCTTGAGCACGATGCCCCCGAGCGCCGCCGACCACACGACGACGAGGATGGCCGTGGCCAGCGGGCCGTCGAGCGCGAGCACGGCGAATGGCGTGTACGTCCCCGCGATCAGCAGGAAGATCATCGAATGGTCGAGACGGCGCATCCAGCGTCGCGCCCCGGCCGTCGACCAGTTGACGCGGTGATACAGCGCGCTGGCGCCGAACAGGCCCGCCACGCTGCCGGCGTAGATCGCGGCGGCCGCGGTCGCGCGACCGTTCGGCGCGGCGAGCACGAGCGCCGCGCCCGTGACGAGCGATACGAAGAAGGCCCACTGGTGCGACACCCCGCGTAGGCGCGGCTTGATGCCCCCCGTCTGTAGCGCCCTGGCCATGACGGCTCAGGATAACCCGACCGACCGCAAGTCGCTCAGGCTCGTGAGCGCTCGATCCAGTCGGTGCCCGACCAGGGCGTCGGCGGCATCTGGACGCGCTCGCCGTCGACCTCGATGTCGGCGCGCTCGCCGAAGAAGCACACGTGGCCGGCCAGATCGGCGACCGCTGGAATCGGCTCGCGGTACTCCCAGGCCAGCGCGGGCTGGCCCGCCGCGTCGTGGTAGGAGGCCTCGCCCTTGTACGGGCAGCGCGTCGTGACGTCGTTGGGCACCAGCTCGGCACTCACGTCTTCCAGCGGGATGTAGTAGCGCGGCGGCAGCCCGGTCTCGAAGAGCACGAGCGTCCGCGCCGACTCGGCCAGCACCTCCCCATCGAACGAGACGCGCACCCGGCGCGTGGTCGGCAGGACGTCGACGCGGTGGTACGGATCGCGAGGGTGCACGAACACCTCCTCGTCCTCCTCGATCCAGCGGTCGAGTGAGCCGAAGTAGAAGGCCGCGTGGCCGGCGATCGCCTTCGCGCCCTCGATCGGCTCGGGGTAGTGCCACATCGCGTTCTCGGCCACGCGATCGCCGACGCGCACCGAGTGGTAGGACGCATCGCCCTTCTTCGGACAGTGCGTGCGACGGTCGGTCGGCTCGAGCAGCTCCTGGCGCACGTCCTCGAGCGGGAAGTACCAGATCGGGAGATGCCCGTGCTCGTGCAGCAGCTTCACGCGTCGTGAGTCCACCACGAGCTCGCCGTCGAGGTAACCGCGAACGCGCCGCGGCGAATCCTCGATGTAGACGAGGCGGTCGCGCTCGGGCACGTCCACGTTGAAGGAGCCCGCGGGCGCATGGCCAAACGGCGCGGTGCCCATCGTCAGCGACATGGCTCGATGGTAGGCGCGGCGGCCAGGAACCGGCTCTAGATGCCCATGAACCGCCGCACGAGCCCGTCGAAGACGCGCGTCGGGAGCACGCGGTCCAGCGCGATCTGCATCCTGGCGTCGCGGCCGACGACGTAGTCCCGCCGCGGCCGGCGCGCGGTGAGGACGTGCTCGACGACCTGGGCGACCTTCTCCGGCGGCAACCCGCCGGCCCCGATCTTCGCCGTCATCGCACCCGCTCCGTCGAGCACGTCGCCGTACAGCGCATCCGTGCCCTCGGGCAGCCGCCCGCGCACCTCCTGGACCGCGGTGGCGCCCTTGTCCCAGATCGGGGTGGCGATCGCGCCGGGCGCCACGGTGGCAACCCAGATGCCCCAGGGGCGCAGCTCGCGCCGCAGCGATTCGGACGTTGCCCGGAGCGCCGCCTTCGACGCCGCATACGGAGCACCGAACGGCGGCGGTGTGCGCGCGCCTATCGACCCCATGTTCACGATCCGTCCCCGTGCCTTGCGCAGCTGGCCGAGCATCGCCTGCGTGACCGCAATCTGCCCGATGAGGTTCACCTCGAACTGGCGGCGTACGTCGTCGAGCGGGATGAACTCGAGCGGTCCGCCGCTGCCGACGCCCGCGTTGTTGACCAGGCCGGCGAGCCCGCGCACACCGGTGCGCTCCTCCACCGTCGCTCCGGCCTCGCGCACCGAGTCCGCATCGGTCACGTCCAGGCGAAGCGGAGTCAGGCTCCCGTTCGCAACGGCCGCCTCGCGCAGGCGCTCGCCGTCCTCCTCCCGGCGCACGCCGGCAAGCACGTCGAAGCCCCCGGCCGCCAGGTGCAGCGCGCAGGCCCGGCCGATCCCGGTCGAGGCGCCGGTCACCACGACCGTGCCGCGTCCGCCGTCAGTCATCGCTTGCCTCCAGGTCGATCGCCACCGGCAGCGCTCGCCGCCGCC
The DNA here is from genome assembly GCA_035997675.1 of Solirubrobacteraceae bacterium. Lineage (GTDB taxonomy): Bacteria > Actinomycetota > Thermoleophilia > Solirubrobacterales > Solirubrobacteraceae > JALYZC01. The sequence continues at coordinate 5,226 of DASYIJ010000020.1, read as the reverse complement.
ACCCGTCGAGGTCGCCACTGTACCCCGGCGCGTATTTGTCGACGAGGAGCGCGCGGGCGCGTTCGTCCTCGTCGGCGTCCTCCACGACCCGCGCCCGGCCGCGCCAGGTGGTCCCGGCGATCCGCACCGTGACGGCCGGCTCATGGCGGAGGTTGCGCACCCACTGCGAGCGGTCGCCGCCGCCGGACAACAGGTACACGGTGCGTCCGACGAGCCCGAACCAGATCTCGATCTCGCGCGGCTCGCCGCTCACGCGCCCGGTCGTCGTCAGGTAGCAGTACGGCTGTTCGGCGGCGGCGGGATCGAGCGCGGGCACGTTCTTAAGTAGTTCTTCACCGAGGATAAGAAGGCTCTTAGCCCCCTCGCCGAGCATAGGCCTCCCATCAACGACGAGGCCCTTCCCCGCGCCCGTCACGGATCAAGGAAGAGGTCACCCATGACAGCACCCAACATCGCGAAGGTCGGCGGAGTCGTCGCGGCATGTGCCGCGCTCGGCGCCGCCGGCGCCTACGTCGGCGACGCCGCGTCGTCGCCGTCCACCAGCTCCGCCGCGACCGCCAAGGCCAAGCAGTCCGGGCCGAACGGTAAGCGCGGCGGTCCGCTCCACCGCCTGCGGCGGGCCGTGCACGCGGACCTCGTCGTCCCGGCGCAGGGCGGCAAGTTCGTCACCGTGACGGTCGACCGCGGCACCGTCGAGAACGTCCAGGGCAATTCGATCACCCTCAAGGAGGGTACGAAGACCGCGACCTACAAGACGATCACGATCGACCTCCCGTCGAACGCGGTCGTGCGCATCAAGCGCCAGCCGGGCAAGCTGTCCGACGTCAAGGCGGGGCAGCACGCGATGGTCGTCAAGGGCCCGCAGCGGACCGCCGTGATCGTCCGCGACGCGAAGAAGCAGTAACTACCAGCGGCTACCGCGAAGCGGTACTGACTGCCCGCGGCAGCGGAGGGCCTGTTGTTTACAGGCCCTCCGCTGCGGGGGCCCGGAGGGCGGCGAACCCGCCCGGTTACTGCGCCGAGACAGGCGAAGGCTCGTTGTCTACGAGCCGGAGCCGGAGCGGCCAACTCGAACCTGCCAGAGCGGCCAACTGGAACCTAATACGGCCCGCGACTCGCAAGCGCCGCGGCCCCGCTGCGCGCCGCCTCCACCAGCGCGGCATCGATCTCCAGCCCACGACCTAGCGCGTACGTCAGCGCCGCCGCGAACGTATCTCCCGCGCCGTAGGAATCGACCGGCGGGCCCGGCAACGGAGCGGCGGCCCAGGTGCCCGTACGGCCTTCGGCCGCCTCGTAGCGTCCGCCCCGCGCGCCACCGGTCGTGATCACCAGCTTCGGCGGCGGGTCGAGGTCGCCGGGCTCGTAGGCCTCACCCGCGTCCGAGCCGCTGCGCACGAGCGCGTCGAGCTCCACGCCCGCGCCGACGAACGCCTCCCGCGCCCGGGGCGTGGCCACCAGCACACGCGCGGCGCGCGCCGCGCGTAGCGCGCCCGCGTCGCCGCCGGTGAAGTAGACGGCGTCGACGCCGGCCAGCGAGTCCCACGGCAGTCGATCGGCGGCGTGCGGCACCAGCCGCCGGCCCATCACCGTGATCGTGCGCTCGTGTTCGTCGTCCACGAACACGAAGCCGCGCCGCTGCGGCTCGGAGCGCCAGACCGCATGCACGTCGACGTCACGGGCGGCGAGCTCCTCCGCCGCACGGTGGCCGAAGGCGTCGTCGCCGAGGGCCGTGAGGAACGCGGCGACCCCGGCCAGCCGCGCCAGCACGACGGCTGCCACGGCCCCGCCGCCGCCGGCGGCCTCCCACGTCGCCGAGGCGTGCGCGATCTCACCGGGCGCGGGGACGCGCGGAACCCGTGCGAACTGCATCCACTCCACGTGACCGACGACCGCGACGCGCACGGCGCGAGACTGTCACACAGCCCCGTATAGGGTGCGGGCGTGGGTCTCGGCCGGTCCTACCGCGTCGCTCTGCTCGACTGGCTGGCATGCGCCACCCGCGGCGCCGGCGAGCCGGCGGCCATCGCCGCGCGAGCGGCCGGGGACGGCCTGCTCGAGCGCATCGCGTTCGCCGGAGCGGCGGGTCACGTACTCGACTTCGACGACACCTACCCGCCGGGGCTCGCCCACCTGAGCGCGCCGACCGCCCCGGCGGCGCTGGTGCTCGCCGCCTCCCTGCACCGGTCGACCGGCGACGCGCTGGACGCCTACGCCGTCGGATTCGAGGCGATGGGCGCCCTCGCAGCGGCCAACCACCCCGCGCTGTACGACCGCGGCTGGCACCCGACCGCGGTGTGCGGCCCGCTCGGTGCGGCCGTGGCCGCCGCCCGCCTGCTCGGGCTCGACGCGGAGCGGGAGCGCAACGCCCGTGCGCTGGCGCTCCTGGGCACCGGCGGGATGCGGGCCGGCTTCGGCAGCGACGGCAAGGCGCTGGTCGTGGGCGCCGCGGCCGCGGCCGGCGTGCGGGCGGCGCGCCTCGCCGAGGCGGGCGCGCGGGTACCGCTCGACCGCGTGGCCGATGGACCCGCGGGTCTGGGAGAGAGCTTCGGCGCGACGTACGTCGACCCCGAGGTGGATGGCGAACCGGCGGTCGCGCACAACTGGATCAAGGCGTACCCGTGCTGCCTGCAGACCCACGGCGTGATCGCGGCCGCCGAGCAGGTGCGCGCGGCGGCCGGCGCGGCGGCCGCGCCGATCGAGCTCATCGTCCACCCGGTGTCGCGCCGCGCGGCCCCGTACGAGGACGCCGCGACGCCCCTGCAGGCGAAGTTCTCGATTCCATACACCGCCGCCTTCACCCTCCTGCACGGACCGCCGACCGTGGACGCGTTCGCGGCGGTGGAACCGGCGGCGCGGGCGCTCGCGCGCGAGCGCGTGCGCGTGGACACCGACCCCGCGCTGGCCGAGTCCGAGGTCGTGCTGCGTGTCAACGGGCGGGAGGCCGTGCGCGTGACCGCACCGCTCGGTTCGCCCGAGCGGCCCATGGACGCGACACAGCTCGCCATGAAGGTCCACGACCTGACCGGCGAGCGCCTCGACGGCGTGCTCGACGACCCCGGCCGACCCGCGGCCGAGGTACTCGCGGCGGCCGGCCTCTAACGCGGGGCGCGCGGCGCGGCGCGACGGCGCAACCGCAGGCGTGCGGTGACGCGCGTCGCCAGCCGGGCGGGCCGCGATGGAGGGTCCTGCCAGCGCTTGGGATCGAGATCGGCGCCGCAGATCGCACAACCGGCCGCGAAGGGGGTGACGCGCTCGCCGCACTGGGGACAATGACCGGGGTCTCGCATGCACCAAGGGATAGCGCCGCCTCCTTCGTTTCCCCTAAACAACGGCTTTGCCGGAGATGAGAGAGGCGTCAGGACTGCGTGTGCGGTTCCCAGCGGAAGGTGCGGGCCGCGACGATGATCCCGGCCGCGCCCCACAGGGCGATCACGGCGACGTCCTCGCCGGCGAGGTGCACCGGACCCGTCCCGAAGGCGGCCTGCAGCCCCGAGGCGAGATGGGAGAGCGGAAAGATCTTGCCGATCTGCACGAGCGAGTCCGGTAGCTGATCGGTGGGGATGAAGACGCCGGAGATGAAGGCGAGCAGGACGGTGCCGAAGGGCGCGATCGTCGCGGCCGAGTCGGGCGTGGTGGTGACGCTGGTGAGCGCGATGCCCAGGGCGCACATGGCCGCGGTCCCGAGCACCGAGAACACGGCGACCTCGGCGATGCCCTCGGCGGACAGCTTGACGCTGAAGGCCAGGCGCGCGATGACGAGCAGCGCGACGACCTGGAAGACGACGAGCACGATGGACCGCACGATGCGCGCCGCGATGAACGTCCAGGCGGGCACGGGGGTCCCGCGAAAGCGCTTGAGCAGGCCGCTCTCGCGTTCCGTCGTGAGGCTGATGGCCAGCGAGCTGAAGCAGGCCATGGCGATCGCGTACGCGATGATCCCGGCCGTGAAGTAGGCGTCGGTGTCGATCTGGCCGCCCTGGAAGCTGGTATGGGCGTCGCCGCCCTTGCTGAAGATCGACGCGAACAGCAGCAGCATCACGATCGGGAAGATCACCGTGAAGACGACGGCGCGCGGGTTGCGGCTGATGCTCTTCAGCGAGTAGCCGGTCTGCTTGACGACGAGGGCGACGTCGCTCATGCCGCCACCTCCTGCGCGGATTGGGGCGCGCCGCCGGTGAGCTGCAGGAACACGTCCTCGAGGCTCGGGCGTGACACCTCGAGGGCCTCGAGCTTGCGGCCCTCGCGGTCCGCCCAGCTCAGCAGGCGGTACAGCACCGGCTGCGGGTCGTCGGACTGGAGCGACGCCTCGCTGCCGGCGATGTCGACCGGGGCCTGCGCGGCCTCGCGCAGCTGCTCGAGCGTCACGCCTTCGGGCACCCGGAACCGGATCACGGCCGCCTGCTCGGTGGCGCCGCCCAGCTCCTCGGGCCGCCCACGAGCCACGATCTTGCCGGCGGCGAGAATCGCGACGCGGTCGGCCAGATGCTGGGCCTCGTCCATGTAGTGCGTGGTGAGGAAGATCGTCTTGCCCAGGCTCTTCAACCCCTCGATCATGTTCCACGCCTCGCGGCGGGCGCTGGGGTCGAAGCCGGTCGTGGGCTCGTCGAGGAAGATCAGCTCGGGGTCGCCGACGATCGCCACGGCGACGTCCGCCCGGCGGCGCTGGCCCCCCGAGAGCGTCCCGACGCGGGCGTCGCGCTTCTCCTTGAGGCCGACGAGCTCGATGGTCTCGTCGACGGGCCGCGGCTTGGGATAGAAGTCGGAGAACATCGTGACCGTCTCGTGCACGGTGAGCGTCGGCTCGAGCTGGGAGTCCTGGAGGACCAGCCCGATCCGCTCCCGCCACTGGCGGGTGGGCTTGCCCGGGTCGACACCGAGCACCCAGGCATCGCCGCGAGTCCGCTTGCGATAGCCCTCGAGGATCTCGATCGTCGTCGACTTGCCGGCGCCGTTGGGGCCGAGGAACCCGAAGATCTCCCCGACGGCGATGTCGAGATCGATGCCGCGCACGGCCTCGTAGTCCCCGTAGGCCTTGTGCAGGTCGCGGACCTGAATCGCCAGCTCGGACCCGGAGCTCTCCGCCATGCGCGGGACCCTACCTCCGGAGGCGGCGTCAGTCGCGATCGCCGCGCAGGACGGCGGCGGCAGCACCGGCGGTCTCGCCCCCGACCCAGGCCCCGGCGAGCGGGTCGGATCCGCCCTCGAGGACGCGGCGCGCCTCGGCGA
>DASYIJ010000005.1:0-2599 GCA_035997675.1 Solirubrobacteraceae bacterium | reverse complement strand
CGGGCGCGGAGACGGTCGCCGTGTCCTCGCGGACCGGCAAGGGCCTCGACGACCTCCTGGCCGCGATCGAGCGCGTGGCGGCGCGGCTGCCGGGCCGCGCCGCGGGCGCCGAAGGGGGCGAGGGGCCACGGCTGCACATCGATCGCGCGTTCACCATCAAGGGCGCGGGGACGGTGGTGACCGGCACGCTGTGGTCGGGCGCCCTCGCCCGTGGCGACGAGGTCACGGTCCTGCCGAGCGGCCTCGCCGCACGTGTTCGCGGGGTGCAGGTCCACGACGCGCCCGTCGAGAGCGCCGTCGCCGGGCAGCGGGTCGCGCTCAACCTCGCGGGCGTCTCAGTCGACGAGCTGCGGCGCGGCGACGTCGTCTCGGGTCGCGGCGCGGCACTCGCGCCGACGTACCGGCTCGACGCCGCGCTCGAGCTCGACGGCGGCGAGCGACCGGTGGAGCACGGCGCGCGCGTGCAGGTCCACCACGGCACGCGCGAGGCGCCGGCGCGCCTCGCCGAGCTGGGCGGGCGGTTCTGGCAGGTGCGTCTCGAGCAGCCGCTCGTTCCCGCGGCGGGCGACCGGCTGGTCGTGCGCCGCATCGCGCCACCGGACACGCTGGGCGGCGGGGTGGTGCTCGACGCGCACGCGCGAAAGCACGGGCCGGGCCGGGACCTGCTCGCGCGGCTCTCTCGGTTGGCGCGCGGCGAGCCGGACCCCGAACCCGTCGAGAAGCCCGGACCCACACCTCCGCCCACGACCGAGCCACCGCCCCTCTCGCCCGCGGCGCTGGCGCTGGAGGTGCGGCTGCGCGACGCCTGGCTCACCCCGCCGATCGAGGCGGAGCTGGGCGCGGCGGCCGGGGAGCTGCCCGCGCTGCGGCGGGCCGGCCGCGCCATCCGGGTCGGGCCCACGCTGCACTACCACCCCGACGCACTGGCCGAGGCCGAACGGAGGATGCGCGACCTGGCCGACGAGAACGGCGAGGTCACGATCGCCCGGTACCGAGACGCCCTGAACACGTCCCGCAAGTTCGCCCAGGCCCTGCTCGAGCACTTCGACGGAGAGAAGGTCACACGCAGGGTGGGCGATGCCCATGTCCTGCGGAGGTAGTTCTCAGTTCTCGGGTCTCAGTTCTCAGTTCTCAGAACTGATTGCCGACGACCGAGCTACAAAGCGCCGCCGGCCGCGGGCGGGGCCGTGGGATCCGGCGCCTGCTCCCCGACGGCCTCCCTCGCCAGGTACTCCTCGATGTCCATCGGCTTGTCACGCAGTCGCTCGGCGACGGCGAGGAGCGCCGACATGCTCGAGACCTCCTCGACCTGTTCCTTGATGAACCACTGCATGAACTGCTCGCCGGCGTAATCGCCGTCATCGCGCGCCGCCTGCGCGAGCGCGCCGATCTGGCCGGACACCCGGCGCTCCTGCTCCAGCGCCAGCACCACGGGCTCGACCACGTCGGCGAAGTCGGTGCGCGGCGCCTCGACCCCCGGGATGAGCGGCTGCTCCCCGGCGTCGAGGAGGTACTGGACCATCATCATCGCGTGGTTGCGCTCCTCGACCGCCTGCCGGTAGAAGAAGCCGGCCAGGCGCGGGAGCGTCTCGGCGTCGTAGTACACCGCGACGGCCACGTATTGCTGCGACGCCGCGAACTCGTACCCGATCTGCTCGTTGAGGCGTTCGACGAAACTCTCGGCCACGGACGCCACTCTAGTGACGTGGCGGCCACGCGCGCCGTTAACATCCCCGCCATGGCTACCTGCCTGGTCACGGGCGGTGCCGGCTTTCTGGGGTCCCACCTCTGCGACGAACTGCTGCGTCGCGAACACCGCGTCATCTGCGTGGACAACCTCGAGACCGGATCGCTCGCCAACATCGAACACATCCGCAGTCCGGACTTCGTCCACCGCAACGTCGACATCATCGAGCCCTACTTCGTGGAGGACGACGTCGACTTCGTCTACCACCTGGCGTCGCCGGCCTCCCCCATCGACTACCTGCGGCTCCCGCTGCACACGCTCAAGGTCGGCTCCCACGGCACGCATCACACGGTCGGGCTGGCCAAGCACAAGCGCGCGCGCTTCCTGATCGCGTCGACGTCGGAGGTCTACGGAGATCCGCAGGTCCATCCTCAGCAGGAGTCCTACTGGGGCCACGTCAACCCGATCGGCCCGCGCGGCGTGTACGACGAGGCCAAGCGCTACGCCGAGGCGCTGACCATGGCCTACCACCGCCAGCAGGGCGTGGACACGGCGATCGTCCGGATCTTCAACACCTACGGAAGCCGGATGCGCCCGCACGACGGCCGCGCGATCCCCACGTTCCTGCGCCAGGCGCTGCGCAACCGGCCGCTGACGGTGTTCGGCGACGGCAGCCAGACGCGCTCGTTCTGCTTTGTCAGCGACCTGATCCGCGGCATCATCGCGCTCGCGGAGTCCGGATATCACGATCCGGTCAACATCGGCAACCCGGATGAGTTCACGCTGCTCGAACTGGCCGAGACCGTGAAGGAGCTCACGGGTGCCAGCTCGGAGATCGTCTATGAGGCGCTGCCGGAGGACGACCCGAAGCAGCGCAAGCCGAACATCGCGCTCGCGCAGGAGCTGCTCGGA
>DASYIJ010000328.1:0-9008 GCA_035997675.1 Solirubrobacteraceae bacterium | reverse complement strand
CGTGCCCTACGCCTTCGGCTACATGATGGCCGCCAAGGTCGGCACCGGCATCGTCGCCGAGCTCGGATCCATGCGCATCTCCGACGAAATCGACGCCCTCGAGGTCATGGGCATCGACTCGATGACCTTCCTGTGCGCCACGCGGCTGCTCGCCGCCTGGCTCGTTCTTCCATTCATGTACATCGCGGCAGTGGGGGCGGGGTTCTTCGCCAGCTATCTAGCTGTGGTCCAGCAGATAGGCGAGGTCTCATCGGGCGGGTTCTTCCTGATCTTCTGGATGTTCCAGAACCCACCCGACCTGCTCTACAGCGTGATCAAGGGCATGGTGATGGCCACCTGCATCGTGCTCGTCGGTTGCTACTACGGCTATAACGCGGGCGGCGGCCCAGTAGGGGTGGGGACGGCGACGGCGAAGTCGATGGTCCTCAACATCGTGCTCGTGCATCTCATCGGAATGCTCGGCACCCAGCTCTTCTGGGGCGCGAATCCACGAGCCCCAATCGGAGGTTGACGCATGACACCGTTCGGCATTGGCCGAGACCACAACGACGGCGAGGAACAGCAGCCCGGGGCGGCCTCGCCGCCGCCGGACGAGGGCGTGCGAAACGTGGCGCCCACCGGCGGCGGGCATCCCGACGAGCCGGCCCCCGTCGAGCCACCGCCGGCGCCTCCCGAGACCGGGGCGGCCGAGCCGCCCCCGCCGCCGCCTCCACCACCGCCGCCGCCCGAGGACGAGGCCCCCGAGGCCGAGGAGTCGCGGGTTGCGGTGGTCAGCGAGCCCCCCGACGGCGAGGACGCCGACGAGTACCGCTGGCACACGGGGACCAAGCGCCCGACCGGCCGCGAGGACGCGATCGAGTTCATCGACGTGCACAAGTCCTTCGGGCGCAACCGGATCCTGCGGGGCCTGAACATGGGCATCCCCGAGGGCATGATCTCGATGATCCTCGGCCCGTCGGGCACGGGGAAGTCGGTCTGCATCAAGCACATGGTCGGCCTGCTCTACCCCGACGAGGGAGACGTGCTCGTCCACGGCGAGTCGGTCCCGAACATGCAGGACGACGAGCTGTTCGAGATGCGCAAGAAGTTCGGCGTGCTGTTCCAGGACGGTGCGCTCTTCGGCTCGATGAATCTGTTCGACAACGTCTGCTTCCCGCTTCGCCAGCACACCGACAAGAGCGAGGAGGAGATCGCGGACATCGTCAACCGGCGCCTGCGCGAGGTGGGCCTGGGCGACGCCAACGACAAGATGCCCAACGAGCTCTCGGGCGGCATGCGCAAGCGCGCCGGCTTCGCCCGGGCCCTCGTGCTCGACCCGGACATCGTGCTCTTCGACGAGCCGGACTCAGGGCTGGACCCGGTCCGCACGGCGCTGCTGTGCGAGCTGATCCAGGAGATCCACGAGGAGAACGGCGGCGCCTACGTCGTGATCACGCACGACATCATGAGCGCGCGCCGGGTGGCCGAGCACATCTCGGTGCTCTGGAAGGGCCGGATCGTGGAGTCGGGCCCGGCGACGGAGCTGTTCGAGTCGGACAACGCGTTCGTCCGGCAGTTCCTCTCCGGGGAGTCGCAGGGTCCCCTCGGGATGGAATAAGGAGACCTGCTTGCGCGGCGCGGCGCATAGGGGGCCTCATCGGAGGCCCCAAAGTCTCACTCTCCACTTGACAGTCAGGAGCGGCTGACGTGGCGAAACCGGGTCCGCAAGGGACTGCGTCGGGCGCGGTGGAGGCCGGTACGGTCGCGCGCGTCGCCGCCGTCGCGGCGCTCGCGCTGGCGGTCGTGATCGTCGCCGTGGTGGTGCTGGGGGGCAAGGGCGGCAAGACCTACTACATCGACTTCCAGAACGCCGGGCAGCTGGTGAAGGGCGACGACGTGCAGGTGGGGGGTCGGCGCATCGGTTCGGTCAACGAGATCGCGCTGACCAACGACAACCTCGCCCGCGTCAAGGTGACGATCGACGACACCTACGCGCCGTTGCACGAGGGTACGACGGCGCTGGTGCGGGCGACGTCGCTGTCGGGGATCGCCAATCGCTACATCGCGTTGACGCCGGGGCCGAACTCGAACCACCCGCTGCCCGACGGGGCGAGGGTCGGCAGCGACAGCACGACGAGCATCGTCGACCTCGATCAGCTGTTCAACACGCTCAACCCGCCGACGCGCGCGGCGTTGCAGGACTTCATCCAGGGCTCGGCGACGCAGTACCAGGGCAAGGGCGTGCAGGCGAACCAGAGCGCGAAGTACTTCGCGCCGGCGCTGTCGAGCACGGATCAGGTGATCCAGCAGGTCCTGCGCGATCAGGGCGCGTTCACCAACTTCCTGGCCAACTCGTCCAAGCTCGTGACCGACGTTGCGGCGCGGCGCAACGACCTCTCCTCGCTGGTGGCCAACGCCAACGCCACGGCGGGCGCGATCGCGCGGGAGAACACCGCCTTCAACACCGACCTGGCGCTGCTCCCGGGCACGCTGCGCAAGGCGAACACCACGTTCGTGAACCTCCGGTCCACGCTGGTCGATCTCACGACCCTGGTGAACACGTCCAAGCCCGGGGCGCCCAAGCTGGCGCCGTTCTTCAAGGCGCTGCGTCCGCTGGTGGCCAACGCGCGCCCGACCTTCCACGCCCTGTCGCGGGTGCTCTTCCTCCCGGGGCCGAACAACGACCTCAACGACCTGATGAAGAAGCTCCCGGCGCTCCAGAACGCCGCCAAGCCGTCGTTCGCCCACTCGATCACCGCGCTGCAGAAGAGCCAGCCGGTGGTGTCGTTCATCCGGCCCTACACCCCGGAGTTCGTCGGCTGGCTGCGCGACTTCGGCCAGGGCGCGTCGAGCTATGACGCCAACGGCCACTACGCGCGCATCCAGCCGATCTTCAACGCCACCAGCGCCAACAGCCTCGTCCCGACGCCGATCCCGACGGGCGACCGCTTCGCCGGTCTGCAACAGGGCAACATGTCCCGCTGCCCCGGCGCGGCCAGCCAGTACCCGCCCGACGGCTCCGCTCCGTTCCTCGACACCGGCAGCCTCGACTGCCAGCCCTCACAGGTGCCCCCCGGCCCATGAGACGCCTCGCCGCCATCGCCACCGTGCTCGCGGCCGCCGCGACCGTGCTCGTGCTGGGCACGGGCGCGAGCAACGGCGGCGGGAACTACCAGGTGCGCGCGATCTTCGACAACGCGGTCTCGGTGATCCCGGGCGAGGACCTCAAGATCGCCGGTGTGAAGGTCGGCAAGGTCAAGTCGATCGACACGAGCGGCCGGGCGCCGAACGTGAAGGCCGCGCTCGTGCTCAGCGTCGACATCCCGGCGTTCCAGGACTTCCGCTCCGACGCGACATGCATCGTCCGCCCGCAGTCGCTCATCGGCGAGAAGTTCGTGGAGTGCACGCCGACGCAGCCCCGCGCGCCGGGTGCTCCGGTCCCGCCGCCGCTGCCGAAGATCAAGAGCGGCACGGGCAAGGGCGAGCACCTGGTGCCGGTGACCCAGACCACGACGCCCGTCGACATCGACCTGATCAACAACATCCTGCGCCGGCCGTATTCCGAGCGCCTGTCGCTGATCCTCGGCGAGCTCGGCACCACCGTCGCGGGCCGCGGCGCCGACCTGAACTCGGTCATCCGGCGCGCCGACCCGGCGCTCCAGCAGACCGACAAGGTGCTGAGCATCATCGCCCAGCAGAACCAGGCGCTGGCCGACCTCGCGCGCGACTCCGACACCTCGCTGGCCCCGCTGGCCGCCTCCCGCCAGCAGGTGGCCGACCAGTTCACGCAGGCGAACACGGTGGCCCAGGCCACGGCGTCGCAGGGCGACGCGCTGGAGCGCAACTTCCAGCTCTTCCCGCCCTTCCTGCGTGAGCTGCAGACCACCAGCCGCAAGCTGGGCAACTTCGCCGACCAGGCGTCGCCGGTGTTCGAGGACCTCGGCGCCCAGGCGCCCAGCATCAACCGGTTCTTCCAGACGCTTGGGCCCTTCTCCACGGCCGGGATCCCGGCCTTCCAGACGCTCGGGCGCGCGGCCACGTTCGGCACCCCCGCGTCGAAGGCGCTGCTGCCCACAACCAAGCTGCTGCGGACGTTCGCGGCCCAGGCCAAGCCGGCCGCGGCCAACCTCGGCGCGCTGACGAGCAGCCTCAAGAACACCGGCGGCGTCGAGCGCCTGCTCGACTACGTCTTCTTCCAGGTGGCCGCGGTCAACGGCTTCGACGCCTTCGGGCACTATCTCCGTGCCGCGCTGGTCGTCAACACGTGCTCGACCTACGTGACCACGCCGTCGCCCGGATGCGGTGCGAACTTCACGAACGGCTCGGGGGCCTCCGCGTCGGCGCGCAGCCTGGCCACCGCCGGCTCGGTCCTGCAGCAGACGGCCGCCGCGCTGCGCGGCCAGCCGGCGCCGGCGAGCAAGCCGAACGGCTCGGCCGGCGGGAGCACGAGCTCGCCGGCTCCATCCGGCCAACCCGTCAGCCCGTCGGTCACGCTGCCCGGCCAGGGCGTCAACGGCGCCAAGACGCCGGCGCCGACGTCGCAGCCGTCGACCTCGACGACCCCGTCGCAGCCGACGGATCCCAAGGCCGGACTGTTCAACTACCTCCTGGGGAACGACGGCAAGTGAACCGGCGCCGCTCCGCATCGATCGCCGCCAACCCAGTCCTCATCGGGGCCGCGACCACGCTCGTCGTGATCGTGGCCGTGTTCCTCGCCTACAACGCGAACAACGGCCTGCCGTTCGTGCCGACCTACCAGCTCAAGGCCAGTGTCCCCAGCGCGGCCAACCTGGTGAAGGGCAACGACGTGCGCATCGGCGGGGCGCGTGTGGGCGTCGTCAACGACATCCAGGCCCAGAACCATCCCAACGGGTCGGTGTCGGCGGTCCTCACGCTCAAGCTCGAGACCAAGGTCAAGCCGCTCCCGAGGTCCTCGACGATCCTGATCCGGCCGAAGTCGGCCCTCGGCCTGAAGTACGTCGAGATCACCCAGGGGCCGCGCACGCTGCCCGGCGGCGCCAAGGCGCCCGGGTTCGCGGACGGGGCCACGATCCCGCTGGCGTCGGCCACGCCGACCCCGGTGGAGATCGACCAGGTCTTCAACATGTTCAGCACGCCCACGCGCCGGGCCAGCCAGACCAACCTCTACGAGTTCGGCAACGCCTTCGCCGGCCGTGGCCAGGACCTCAACGTCGCGATCCAGGAGCTCAACCCGCTGCTCAAGGGCCTGGTCCCGGTGATGAAGAACCTGTCCGATTCGGCCACGCGCCTGAACCGGTTCTTCACCTCGCTGGAGTCGGTGGCCAGCCTGGTGGCGCCGGTCGCCCAGCAGCAGGCCTCGCTCTTCCGCAATCTCGACACCACCTTCACCGCGCTCGCCGTCGTCGCGCAACCGTTCATCGCGGCGTCGATCGCCGGCGGGCCGCCGGCGCTCGAGGAGGCGATCAAGGACTTGCCGCTGCAGAACGCGTTCCTCGACAACAGCGCGGGCCTGTTCCACGATCTGCGCCCGGGCGTCGCCGCTCTCCGCGTCGCGGCGCCGCCGCTCTCCGACGCGCTGGTCATCGGCACGCCGACCCTCAAGCGCGTGACGGCGCTCAACGACCGGCTGATCCCGACCTTCCAGCAGCTCCAGGCGTTCGCCCAGGACCCGCGGGTGCCGCTGGGGATCAAGGCGGTCACCGACACCGTGACTCAGCTCAACCCGACGCTGGCCAACCTGACCCCCGCGCAGACCACCTGCAACTACCTGACGCTGTGGTTCCGCAACGTCGCCTCGGTCATCAGCGAGGGCGACGGCAACGGCACCTGGCAGCGGTTCATCATCATCGCCACGCCGCAGGGCCCGAACAACGAGGGTGGTCCGTCCTCGGCGCCCGCGAACGGGCCCAGCCAGGACAACCACGTGCACGTCAATCCCTACCCGAACACCGCGTCGCCGGGCCAGCCCAAGGAATGCGAGGCGGCCAACGAGACCTACGTGCCCGGCCAGACGATCATCGGGAACGCCCCGGGCAACTCGGGGACCAAGACCAACAACGGGGCGAAGAACGGATGAGCATCTTCGGCTCCTCCGACAAGACTCGCCTGCGCAAGGACCGCAGGGGCATGAACCCATTCGCCGCCGGCGCGATCGTGCTCGCGCTCGTCGTGGTCGCCGTGTACTTCGGCTTCACCAAGCACATCCCGTTCACGCACGGCTACCGCGTCAAGGGCGTGTTCACCTCGGCCGTCTCGATCCGCAAGAACTCGCCCGTCCGGATCGCCGGCGTCAACGTCGGCAAGGTCACCGGCATCTCGCGCTACAAGAACTCGGACGCCTCGGTCGTGTCGATGGAGCTGCAGGACAAGGCGCTCCCGCTCCACAAGGACGCCACGATGAAGATCCGCCCGCGCATCTTCCTCGAGGGCAACTTCTTCGTGGACCTGCGGCCCGGCACGCCGACGAGCCCCACGCTGCACGAGGGGTCCACGATCGGCATCACGCAGACCGCGACACCCGTGCAGCTCGACGAGGTGCTCACCTCGCTTCAGTCCGACGCGCGCGCCGACCTCCAGGACGTGCTGAAGGTCTACGGCGGCTCGCTCACCCGCCAGCCGACGGCGCAGGACAACGCCCAACAGGACCCGAGCGTTCAGGGCCTGACGGCGGCGCAGGCGCTGAACAAGACCTTCAACTACTCGCCGGCGGCGCTGAAGAACTCGACGATCGTCAACCAGGCGTTCCTCGGCAGCGCGCCGAACGACCTGGCCAAGCTCATCGCGTCCTTCGGAAAGGTCGCGGGGGCGCTGGACGCCAACGAGTCCGCGCTGCAGGGCTTCATCACGAATTTCAACGTCACCACCGGCGCGCTCGCGGCCCAGCAGAACAACCTGTCGGCGACGATCCGCCTGCTCGCGCCGACGCTCACCAACGCGAGCCGTACGTTCGACGCCCTCAACCGGGCATTCCCGCCCACGCGCGCGTTCGCGCGCGAGATCCTGCCGGGCGTGCGGGAGACGCCGGCGACGATCGACGCCTCCTTCCCGTGGATCGCGCAATCCACCGCGTGGCTGGCGAAGCCCGAGCTGGGCACGCTGGCGCCGCTGCTCTCGCAGACGACGCCGAGCCTGGCGAAGCTGACCGACGGGACGGTCCAGCTACTGCCGCAGGTGGACCTCGTCAGCAAGTGCGTGAGCAACGTGATCCTGCCCACCGGCGACGTCGTGATCAACGACGGCGGCGCGTCGAATCCGAACCTGCACACCGGCGCCGCCAACTACAAGGAGTTCTGGTACACGATGGTCGGGCTCGCGGGTGAGGGCCAGAACTTCGACGGGAACGGCATGTACGTGCGCTTCCAGCCGGGCGGCGGCCCGTTCACGGTGTCCACCGGCCCCTCGACCCTCAGCGGCCAGCAGCTCTTCGGCAACGCCGTCTCGCCGCCGCTGGGCACCCGCCCGAAGTACGGCAAGGAGCCGCCGTTCAACCCGAACGTCGCGTGCTACAAGAACCAGATCCCCGACCTCAACGGTCCGGCCGCGGAGATCGGACCGGCCGAGAAGGTGCGGGCGCGCAACGCGTCAACGTTGTCGCGCAGCGCGCAGGCCCAGGGCGCCGCCCCGCGCGCCAACGGCACCGAGGGCCAGGCCGCCGCCCCGGGCACGTCGCGCCAGAGCCAGGGCACGTCCGGGCAGGGCACGGGGACCTCGGGCCAGACCAAGCCGTCCCTCACCGATGAGATCGTCTCGCGCCTGAACCCGTTCGCCTCGGCGGGCAAGGGGGCCAAGCGATGAGAAGCGCGATCCGCAAGCACGTCAAGGACTTCGCCGCGGTCATCGTCCTGTTCGTGATCGGCATCGGGGTGGGCGGCTACATCCTGTCCCAGCAGCGGCTGTACCTGCCCGGGTGGGTGCCGCTCATCGGGCAGGACTTCTACACGCTCAAGGGCGAGTTCACGACCGCGCAGGCCGTCACCCCCGGCCAGGGCCAGACGGTGGACATCGCGGGCGTCAAGGTCGGCGAGATCTCCAGCGTCGAGCTCAAGAACGGGCGCGCGGTCGTGTCGATGAAGATCCTGCCCAAGTACGGCACGGTCTACCACGACGCCACCATGCTGCTGCGGCCCAAGACCGGCCTCAAGGACATGATCATCGAGCTGAGTCCGGGCAACCCGAACTCGGGGAGGCTCAAGAGCGGCGGCACCATCCCGATCCAGAACACCCTGCCGGACATCAACCCGGACGAGATCCTCGCCTCGCTCGACGGCGACACGCGCTCGTACCTGCGCCTCCTGCTCGCCGGGGGCGCCCAGGGCCTGCACAACAACCAGGCACAGCTGGCGGCCGTCTTCAAGCGGTTCGAGCCGACGGCCCGCGACGTGGCCAAGATCACAACGCTGCTGTCCCAGCGCCAGGCCAACCTGCGGCGCGTGATCCACAACTTCCAGCTGCTGTCCACCGAGCTGAGCACGCGTGACTCGTCGATCTCGGCGTTCATCGTCTCCAACAACGCGGTGTTCCAGCACCTGGCCAACCAGGACGCCAACCTCCAGGCCACGCTGCAGCTGCTGCCGCCCACGCTGGTCCAGGCCAACTCGGCGCTGGCGAAGACCGGCCGCCTGGCGAACGCCCTCGGGCCCAGCCTGTCGGCGCTGCGGCCCGCGGCGCGCGCCCTCGGCCCGGCGCTGGTGCAGACGCGGCCGTTCCTGCGCAAGACCACCCCGATCATTAAGAACCAGCTGCGGCCGTTCACGGCCGCGTCGATTCCGACCATCCGCCAGCTCAAGCCGGCGGCCCAGGACCTCGCCGCGCTGACGCCCAACCTCGTCACCACGTTCAAGGTCCTCAACTACGCGCTGAACGAGCTGGCCTACAACCCGCCGGGCTCGCGGGACGAAGGCTTCCTGTTCTGGACCGCGTGGGCGAACCACCTCGGCGCCTCCGTGTTCGCGACGCAGGACGCGCACGGACCGATCCGCCACGGCCTGGTCGAGATCACCTGCTCGGCCTCCCAGGTGCTCGCGCAGGTGATCCTGGCCAACCCGCAG
>DASYIJ010000236.1:0-11793 GCA_035997675.1 Solirubrobacteraceae bacterium | reverse complement strand
ACTGCCGGTCATCGCGTCTCCTGTCGTTCGATCTGGGATGCCTATCTTCACGCACCGGCGCCTACCCTCAATGCCCATGCCCCGCCGCTCGGACATCCGCAACGTGGCCATCATCGCCCATGTCGACCACGGCAAGACGACCCTGGTCGACGCCATGCTGCGCCAATCCGGCGTCTTCTCGGCGCACGAAGCGGTCGTCGACCAGGTCATGGACTCCATGGACCAGGAGCGCGAGCGCGGCATCACGATCCTGGCGAAGAACGCCGCGGTGTCATATCCGCCGGCGGACGGGTCCGAGCCGGTCAAGATCAACATCGTCGACACGCCCGGGCACGCTGACTTCGGCGGGGAGGTCGAGCGCGGCCTCACCATGGTGGACGGGGTGCTGCTGCTGGTCGATGCCTCCGAGGGTCCGCTGCCGCAGACGCGCTTCGTCCTGCGCAAGGCGCTGGAGCGCGGGCTCCCCGTCATCCTCGTCGTGAACAAGGTCGATCGCCCGGATGCCCGGATCGCCGAGGTCGTCGACGAGGTGTACGAGCTGTTCCTCGACCTCGACGCGGCGGACGACCAGATCGAGTTCCCGATCGTCTACACGAACGCGAAGGCGGGTCGGGCGTCGATGGAGGAGGGGGTGGAGGGCTCCGACCTGCGCCCGCTCTTCGAGCTGCTCCTCGAGCGCATACCGGCTCCCGAGTTCGACGAGTCCGCGCCGCTGCAGGCCCTGGTGACCAACCTCGACGCCGACCCCTACGTCGGCCGGCTCGCCCTCTGCCGGGTCCACAACGGCACCGTGCGCCGCGGCGCGGAGGTCGCGTGGTGCCGCCACGAGGGCCAGGAGGTGCGCACGGTGAAGGTCGCCGAGCTCTACGTCACCGAGGGGCTGGCGCGCACCGAGGTCGCCGAGGCCGGGCCCGGCGAGATCATCGCGATCGCCGGGATCCCCGACATCACGATCGGCGACACCATCGCCGACCCCGCGGACCCGCGACCGCTGCGCGCCGTCGCCGTGGAGGAGCCGGCCCTGGCCATGACGATCGGGATCAACACGTCGCCGCTCGCCGGCCGGTCGGGCTCGCGGCTGACCGCGCGCCAGGTGTACGACCGCCTGCAGGCGGAGCTCGTCGGCAACGTGGCCATCCGCGTGAAGGAAACCGAGCGCCCGGACACGTGGGAGGTCCAGGGCCGCGGCGAGCTCCAGCTCGCCGTGCTCGTCGAGGCGATGCGCCGCGAGGGCTTCGAGCTGACGGTGGGCAAGCCACAGGTCGTCACCCGCGAGGTCGACGGTGCCCTCCACGAGCCGATGGATCGCCTGGCCATCGACGTCCCCGACGACTTCCTCGGCGCCACGACCCAGCTGCTGGCGCTGCGCAAGGGCCGCCTGGAGGAGATGGTCAACCACGGCAACGGCTGGGCGCGGCTCGAGTACGTCGTCCCCGCCCGCGGCCTGATCGGCTTCCGCACGGAGTTCCTGACGGAGACGCGGGGCTCGGGCATCCTGCACTCGGTGTTCGAGGGCTATGCGCCCTGGCAGGGCGAGATCAAGACCCGGCCCACGGGCAGCCTCGTCGCCGACCGCCAGGGCCAGACCGGCCACTTCGCGCTGATGAAGCTCCAGGAGCGCGGACAGCTGTTCGTCGGCCCGGGCGAGGACGTGTACGAGGGAATGGTCGTCGGCGAGAACGCCCGCACCGAGGACCTCGACGTCAACGCGGTGCGCGAGAAGAAGCAGACCAACGTGCGCGCCGCCGGCTCGGACGACACGGTCCGGCTCGTCCCGCACCACCAGCTCTCGCTCGACCGCGCGCTGGAGTTCATCCGCACGGACGAGTGCGTGGAGGTCACGCCCGACGCCGTGCGACTGCGAAAGCTCGAGCTCGGCGCGACCGCCCGCCAGAAGCTCGCGCGCGCCGGCAAGCGCGACGCCTGAGCTCGCGGTGGTACCTTCGGAGGCGGAGCCCGCCGAGCCACGGATGGAACCAGCCTCCCCGCCCTCCACCGCCGGAACCGACCTCGCCGCCGCCTACGGCGCGATCAAGGGCGAGGGCGTGCGCCTGGCCGGCGGCCCCGGCGACATCCCGCCGCGCGTGGCGCTGCACCACGCGATCTTCCTCGACTCTGGCGGCAACCACTGCTTCCCCGAGGTCGCGCTGCACGGCGCGCTCTGGGCGTATGGCTTCTACGAGCGCCGCGGCGCCGTCAGCCGGATGATCACCTACCGCTACTTCTACGACGCCGACGAGCGGGCCAGCCGGGCCTACATGCTGTTCGAGTTCTCCCAGGGGTTCAAGGAGGCCAACCGCGCCGTGTTCGTCGACACGTTCGCGAACTACTTCTTCACCAAGGCGCACGGCGAGGAGCCGGGGGCCGACGAGGTCGTGGCGCCGCAGCTGCTCGACGCGCTCAACCGCGTCCATCGCGCGGCGCGGACGGGCCGACGGCTCGGGCGGCGCGAGCGCGCCGAGGTGTTCGAGACGTCGCTGCGCTTCGAGCAGGAGGCGACCGTGGGCCCCAAGGTGCGGGAGGAGGTGGCGAAGTTCGAGTGCCCCGTCCTGACCGCGATCGTGCTCAAGCCGGTCGTGCGCTTCGGCTACTTCCCCCGCAGCACGTTCATGCTCTTCCACGACTTCGGCAACACCGACGAGCGCATCGAGAAGGCCGTGCGCAGCTACGAGCTCGCCGAGACCGCGGGCTGGGACTCGGTGGCCGACCGGATCCGCCTGTTCGGGCTGCTGCCGCCGCGGTTCTTCGCCGACCCGGCCGCCTTTGCGGCCGATCTGCGGGCCGAGGCCGGGGTCTGACGACGGACCTCGCGCGAGCGCGGCGCCGCGGTTAGGCTGCGCTCGTGGTACGCGCCCTGTCCCGCGCTGCATGTGCGCTGTCGCTCGGCGTCTTGGTGTTCGCCGCGGCCGCCTCGGCGCGCAGCTCGGCGCCGCCGAGCGCGCCCGACCAGTCGGTGCGCGACGGCTGCCAGCGGGCGAGCATCAACCAGCTGTTCCTCAAGAGCCCGGAGTGGGTGTACGTCTACCGCGACCCCTCGATCCGGGTGGCCGAGGGCATCACGCACGTCACGCACGCGGCCAAGGACGACGCCCCGGGCGAGCACCAGTCCTACGACTTCAACTCCAACCTCGTGCCGGACCCGCAGTACCGCTACCTGCTGGGCGGCAGCGCCGCGCAGAGCACGAGCAACTACTCGCGCGACGCGGGCGCGCCCGGCGAGGAGTTCCGCCGGCTGCACTACGAATGGGAGAGCGGCACGCTGCCCTTCTTCGCCTGGCCCACCGAGGGCGACCGGGTGAAGCTGTGGGGCTCGTGGATCTGGGACTGCGGCCACTGGACGACCGGCAGCCGCATCACCGGCGAGCGCACCGAGCTCCACCCGCTCAACGGCATCGCGGTCACCCGCCGGAGCCCGTACCGGGCGCGGGGGAACGAGAGCCAGACCGACCTGTTCATCTCGCAGGACGGCAACATCGCGCACGCCGTCGAGGAATGCGCGCGGACGCATCAGCCGATCGCCCCCGACCAGTACGGGCCCGACCTGCGGACCTGCATCCAGACGCCCGCCAACCGGCTGCAGCCGGTGAGCGCCACGTACAGCTTCTTCGTGCCGGCGCCCCCCAAGCCCTCCCGTACCGCCCGCCTCACCTACCGGGCGACGAGGATGGTGAGCGGGAACGCCGCCTCCGAGAGCGTGCGGGTGCTGAGCAACGGCCTGGCGGTGTCCGTGTCGCTGCGCGCGGGGCGCGGGGCCGCCGCGGCACCCGGGCGCTACGGCAAGAGCTACTACGTGGGCTGGTCGGGCCGGCAGCGCCCGGCGCCCACGCGCCTGAAGATCACCCTGCGGACGCTGACCATCAACCACGCCGACCCGCTGCCCGGCACCACGCCGCGGCCGGGGCTGTGGAACCTCTACCTCGACGTCAACGGGTACTGGAAGCTGCTCAACGACTGGGCGCCGGGCCTGGCGTCGGTCCGCGACGGCCAGCGCATAGCGCTCAACCGGACCGTGACGATCTCGGTGCCGCGGGACCGGGGGGTGAGCCTGCTCGTGGCCGGCCGTGAGTGCGACGAGCCCAGCCAGCAGGTCGTCGGTGGCGAGGTCGTCCCGATCGTCAAGCCCTGCCCGGTCAACCGCGAGGAGTTCCAGCTCGCCAATGACGACACGGGCACGATCCTCGACAACTACCGCTCCTCGACCCGGGCCATCGGCGCCCACACGAGCCACGCCCGGGCCACCGTCTTCGGATTCCCGGGCTCCGGACCGATCAGCTTCGGCGATGGGATCCAGGGCAACGACGGCTACCGGCTGACGTACACCGTGCGGCGGGGCTAGACGAATCGCCTGCTAATGTGACCATCACGGGCGTAGTTGAGCCCGTGAGGTTCTTGTTCTGAGTGTGCGCTCCTGCGCGGTTCGGGCCAGTCGAATCTCCCGTTCCCACGCGGCCCGACGCCGCGACAAAGGAGTCACAGATATGTCTCAGTCGTTCGCCGATCTCGGCGTGTCCAAAACCGTGTGCGAGGCGCTCGCCTCCCGCGGCTACACCAGTCCGTTCGCCATCCAGCGCCTCGTCATCGGCGACGTGCTGGCCGGTCACGACGTCCTGGCCAAGTCCCCCACCGGCTCGGGCAAGACGCTTGCCTTCGCCGCCCCGATCGCCGACCGCATCGAGGCCAACGAGCCCCGTCCGGCGGCGCTCGTCCTCGCTCCGACGCGCGAGCTCGCCTCGCAGATCGTGGAGGAGTCCCGCGCCGTGGCCCACGCCCGCGCGCTCTCGGTGGCCGCGGTGTACGGCGGCGTCGGCCTCGAGAAGCAGGCCCGCAATGCCCGCAAGGCGCACATCGTCGTCGCCACGCCCGGGCGCCTGATCGACCTGCTCGACCGCGGCGACATCAAGCTCGACCGCGTGCGGATCCTCGTGCTCGACGAGGCCGATCGCATGCTCGACATGGGCTTCCGTCCCGCCGTCGACCGGATCGTCAAGGCGACGCCGGCCAAGCGCCAGACCCTGTTCTTCTCGGCCACGCTCAACGGCGAGGTCGGGCGCATCGCCGGCGAGTACACACGCGACGCTCGCCGCCACGAGCACGCGCCGCCGCCCGAGCGGCGGCCCGACATCGAGCATCGCTTCGTTGCCGTGGAGCACACGGCGAAGCTCGATCGCCTCGTGCGCGAGCTCGACAGCTCGGACGACGCCCGCACGCTCGTGTTCGTGCGCACCAAGCGCGGGGCCGACCGCCTCGTCAAGCGCCTGCGCGGACGCAGCGTCGAAGCGGCCGCCATGCACGGCGACAAGTCCCAGGCCCAGCGCGAGAAGGCCCTGGCCCGCTTCGAGGCCGGCCGGGTCGACACCCTGGTCGCCACCGACGTCGCGGCCCGCGGCATCGACGTCGAGGGGATCACCCACGTCATCAACTTCGACGCACCCGCCGACGACGACGGCTACACCCACCGCGTGGGGCGCACCGGGCGCGCCGGGCGCGCCGGGGTGGGCATCACCTTCGTCCTTCCCGACCAGGCGCGCGACGCGGCGCGCATGGCGGTGGCCCTCGGGCTCAAGCGCGAGTTCGAGCGCTCCGGGCTCGCAATCGACCGCGCCGACCACACCGGGCCCAGGTCCAATGGCGGCGGCCGGAGGTCCAATGGCGGCGGCCCGAGGTCGAACGGCGGCGGCCCGAGGTCCAACGGCGGCGGCGCTGGGTCCCGGCGCGCTCCGCGGCCTCAGCGCTCACGGCGGTCGCGCCACCGGCGCCAGGGTTGAATCCGGGGCGCCGACCCGGTTAGGGTCGGCCGATTCCACCGAGAGGAGACCCCATGGCGTTCGTCCGGTTGTTCGACAACCCGGAAGGCACGCAGGAGCAGTACGACGCCGCAAGCGAGCAGCTGGGCATCACGTCGGAGAACCTTCCCGACGGGGGCGTGCTGCACGTCGCCGGCCCGAGCCCGAACGGAGGCTGGCGCGTCGTCGAGGTCTGGGAGTCCGAGGAGGCGGCGCAGAAGTTCGACGAGGAGACGCTCCTTCCGCTGCTCCAGTCCGTCGGCGTCGATCGCCCGGAGCCCGAGATCTGGTCGGTCCACAACCTCGTGGTCCGCGGCGGCTGACCGAGCGCGCCTAGAAGTCCATCGGCCACACGTGGTCGTCGCGCAGCGCGGCGATGAAGCGGTCGAAGTCCTCTTCGACGTTCGCCCGGGTGAGCGCGGCGAGGTCGGCCATCATCGCCCGCTCCCCGTGGTCGAGGCGCTCGTCGAGTCGCCGGACGCTGTCCCACTCGTACGTGCCGATCTCGGTCCACTCGCAGTTGGGGCAGCGCAGCGCGAGCACGTACGCGCGCTCGTCGCTGTCGTCCCAGTCGTACGGGTAGACGAGGTTCGACGCGCATTCGGGGCAGCGTTCGAGGTTGGGCGCCGCCGACGGTGGGGCGGGAGCTCCGCGGCGGCCGACGGCGTCCGGGCTGAAATAGGACACCTCAACGGTCTTCCCGGTCGGGAGCTCGACAATCCTCGGTGAGCGGCGCTGGTCGGGCGTCGGTGACATGAGCCACCGGCAGGGTGTCCTGTGCCGGGATGGGTTCCGGCCGGAGCCGGTATGCGTTCGGTAGGAGCCCGGCGGCCCGGCGGCGCGGCGGCGCGGCGCCGCCGCGCGGCTAGGGCCCCTGGCAGGCGCCCAGTGCGCTCGAGGTGAGCAGCACCCGCCCGAGCGCCGCCCACGCGGCGCCGTAGTAGGTCGGATGCGCGCGATCGGTCGCCTCGGCACGGTCGAGCAGGTGCTCACCGGCGGCGCGATGGCCCGCGGCGCGGGCGGCGGCCGCGGCGGCGACGAAGCTCGCGGCGTGATGCTGGCCGGTCAGGCCCCGCCCGTCGATGGCGTAGCCGCTGAGACCCGGCGCCCGGCGGTAGACCGGCCACAGGCCGGCGGCGAGGCGCCGGTCGGCGGCCACGCAGCTCTCGGCGGCGCGCACCGCAACGCGCGCCGCGTCCAGGCCCGAGCGGCCCGGGGCGAGGGACGCGGTCGCGGCCGGCCCGACGATGCCCTCGGCGGCGAGCCCCACCGGAACCCGCGCCCAGTCGGGCGGCAGCCGGCGGCCGTTCGCGACCGTCGAGGCCACCAATGCACGGCTCGTGGCGGCCAGCGCGGGCCAGCGGGAGTCCGAGCCGGCGTGGTCGAGGTCGGCGTACGCGCGCGGGGAGAAGTAGCTCGGGTTCACCACCGGCGGCGGCGTGCGCGCCCACGCACCGGCAACCAGCACGGGTGCGCCGGCGACGTCGGCCGTCTCGCGGGCGAGCACGGCGCGGCTCAGTTCCACGCCCGCGCGCGTGTAACCGCCGTCGCCGAAGCGCCGGCCGGCGAGGACGAGCGCGCGCGCGGCGTCCAGATCGGCGTCGGCGGCGGCCTGCGCGCCGACCACGCGTCCGCCGGCCCACCGGTAGGCCAGCAGTTGGTCGTGGCGTTGCAGGTGCGCTTGGGTCCAGCCCCACACGCTGGCGAAGCGCGCCCGGTCGTCGAGGGCGACGGCGAGCAGCATCGCGTACGCCTGGCCCTCGCTGACGGTGTCGCCGCCCTGGTCGCGGCGCACCACGCGCCCGTCGCGCTCGACGTATCTCGTCATGAAGTGCTCGGCGGCGCTGTGGGCCTTCTCCGAGAGGTTCGGACGCAGGCCCAGCGTCCGGTTGCCGACGACGGCCAGCGACGACGCGGCCAGCAGCGCCGCCGCGAGCGCGGCCGCGGCCGCCGGAATCGGCCACCGGCGGTGACGCGCCGAGACGGCCGGCCGGGACTCCGGCTCGGGGGGCAAGGCGGGCGAGCGGCGCAGGCGCAGCGCGGGGGCGACCGCGACGGCGAGGACGCTGGCGTGGAGCGCGGCGAAGGCGACGTTGTTGAGCGTCGCCGCGCTGCGGTTGTGGGCGAGGCCCCAGACCGCGGCCCCGAGCAGCGCGGCGAGCGCCAGGAGGGCGGGCGCGACCGCCCTCGGCTGTCGGCGGCGAACGCCGCGCTTGGGCGTGACGACGAAGTGGGCGGGGAGGCGCAGGAGGGCGGAGACCGCCGCCTGGACGTGGATCCAGAACGACCCCGCGGCCAGCGTGAACGCGCCGAAGGTGTAGGTGGAGTAGCCGGCGAGGGCCACGGCCGCCAGCGCGGCGCAGTAGTAGGGCGCAAAGTGCAGAAGGAACTGGTCGGCGGTGGTCGCGGCCAGCGGCTGGGCACCGGTGAGGATCCGGAGGACCGGCAGCGACATGTACACGAGGAGGGTCCAACCGGAGAGGAAGTAGCCGGCGGAGAGCAGGTACTGGACCCGCAGTCGCCATGGCAGGCGCGCGCGCAGCACGGCGGGGAGCGCGCTCAGGCAGCCGCGGGCCCAGCGCTGCTGCTGGGACACGTAGGACGCCATGTCCTCCGGCCCGAGTCCCACGGCGAGCACCTCGGGCTCGTATGCGCTGCGCCACCCGCGCTCGTGCAGCCGGATCGATAGTTCGAAGTCTTCGGTGACCGAGTGCTCCGGGAAGCCGCCGGCCGAGTCGAGGGCGGCGCGGCGGAAGACGACGTTGGTCCCGCAGCAGAACATCGCCCCCAGGCCGTCCTTGCCGCGGGCGATCGGACCGAAGAAGAGCGCCTGCTGGGACGCGGCGGCCGCGCTCACCGAGGCGCGGCCCGCGTTGGCGTAGTACTGCGGGGTCTGCACGAAGGCGAGGTCCCGATCCTCCGCGAGATGGCCGAGCGTGCGCTCGAGCAGTGCCGGCCGGGGTACGTGGTCGCAGTCCAGCACGCAGACGTAGGGCGCGGAGCTCTGAGTCAGCGCGTGGTTGAGGTTGCCCGCCTTCGCGCCGGTCCGGTCGCCGCGTGCCACGTAGCGCGCGCCGTGCCGACGGGCCAGCTCGGCCATCTCGGCGCGGCCGCCGTCGTCGAGGAGCCAGACGCTCGCCTCGGCCCCGCGCAGCCGCACGGCGGCGGCGACCGTCGGCTCCACGACGTCGATGGGCTCGTCGTAGGTCGGGATCAGGACGTCGACCGCGGTGTCGGCGGGCGCCGGCGGGCGCGGCCGGCGCACGCGCTCGTGCGAGCACGTCCACCAGAACCCAAGCGCCTGGAGGAGGTTGAACGACTCGGCGGCGACGAGGACGACGAAGAGCACCGTGACGCCGACGCGCTGGGGCTGCAGCAGCCAGCCCAGGTACCAGGCGCCCAGGGCGACGCACACGATCGCCATCACCCGGGCACGGCGGCGCGCGCGAGCCTCGACGGGAACCGGCCAGCGGACCGGCGAGAGACGCGGGTCGGGCGCGCTCACCGGAATTCCCAGAAGTCGATCTTCTCGCGCCCGCCGCGGCTCACCAGTCGCCGCGGTCCGCGCGCCAGCGCCTTCCGCGCCGCTCCGACCTGGCCGGCCCGGACCGGGTCTTCGAGGAAGCTGGCCAGCAGGAACACGCCGCCGCGGCCGCCCACCTTCGGTTTCGGATCCCTCAGCACCTGGCTGCGCAGATGCGGCGCGTAGTAGGCGATCACGTCCTGCAGGTAGTCGGGCGAGTAGAGGAGCGTGTCGCCGGGGCGGGCATCCCGGCGGATCTCGGCCAGCGCGCCGCGAAAGTCGTAGGTGCGAGGGTTGCTGCCGTTGAGCTGCTCGTCGGCCAGGCCCACGACCATGGTCGCCATGAGCGTGGCGACCGCGATCAACGCCGGCGTTCGCCGCAGCGCCCCGCCGGCGAGCGCCCGTGCGGCGAGCAGCAGGAGCATCGGCACCGCGCCGGCGAAGTAGCGCACCTCGAAGAGGTTGTGCTTCTTCATCCCGACAACGAGCAATACGAGGACCGGTCCGAACGCCAGCGCGGCGACGAGCAGCAGGTTCGGCGTGCGCCGGCGGCCGAGCAGGCACAGGGCGACGAGCATGAGCAGCGGCCACAGCGCGGCGATCCGCAGCATCGTGCTGTCGGCGTGATAGCCCCAGACGGCCCACACCAGGTTGGACAGCAGCGCGTACACCGAGGGGCTGCTGCCCGCCGGGTTGCCCGCCGAGGCGGGCACGCTGGCGAACCCGGTTCCCGCCGTCTGGTCGTGCAGGAACTGTTGCGCCACGAAGGGCGCGAGCGGCAGGAGGGCGAGCGTGAGCGCCGCCCACAACACCCAGCAGCCGATGAGCAGACGGCGGACCGACTCGCCCCGGCGCGCGCGCCGCCAGGCCACCGCGATGAACGCGAGCTGCTGGATGGCGACCGGGATGATCGAGAAGTACTGCGTGTAGAGCAGCGCGACGGTGATGCCGGCGTACAGCACCCACCATCGCCCGCGCCCGTCCCGCAGCACGCGAACCTGCGCCCACACCGCCAGCGTCGCCAGCAGCATGAAGAAGGCGTACATGCGCGCCTCCTGCGAGTACCACACGGCAAGCGGCGCGCATGAGGCGAGCGCGGCGGCGACGAGCCCGGTGCGCCGGTCGAAGAGCTCGCGGCCACACACGAAGAGCGCGGGCACGAGGGCGGTGCCGGCGATGATCGCCGGCGTCCGCACCGCCAGCTCGGAGTAGCCGAGCACCTTCGTCGCGCCCCAGAGCACGACGAAGTACAGCGGCGGGTGGTTGTCCGTCCGCCGCAGGTCCTGGAGCATGTCCGGGAGGGACATGTGCGCCTGGCGGACGCTGATCGCCTCGTCCACCCAGATGCCGCGCACGAGCAGCAGGCGCACCGCGAACCCGCCCAGGGCCAAGATGCCGACAACGAGCCAGGGGTGCGAGCGAACCCATGCGAGGAGCCGCGACACCATCGCGGCACCCGCGTCTCCGTCAATCAGGCCCAACCCGCGTGGGTCGAGCGCGACTTCTCCCGCCTCCCCGGTCACGTGTGACCGAGATGTCGCCATCGTGTGCTCCTTGTCTGTCAGCTAGCCGCCGGAGCTGCCGTCGCTCTGGCCCGTCGTCGTGCTGCTGTTGCTGCTGTTGCCCCCGCCGGAGCCGTGTTTGGGGTCGCCGGAAGTCGTGGTGGTGGTGGTGGTCGGGGTCGTCTGATCACCGCCGCCGGCCGGCGCGGGGTTGCTGCTCGGTGTCGTCGGAGTCGTCGCGGTGCCGCCGCCCGTGCCGCCGTTGCTTCGTGAGGGGTTCGGGACGGAGGGAGCGCCCGGCGCCGCGCCGCCCGGCACCGTGGGCACCGCCACGACGGGCACCGGGGCGGGGACCGAATGCTTGCCCCGACCGCGAGGGAGCGGCCGGGCCCCGGGGGCCGGGCTCGGTGCGCGCGTGGGCGCGTGGGCCGCGCTCCGGTGCACCTGGGTCCGGATGGCCGGACCCGTCCGGTGGGCCGCGCCGGTGGAGCCGGTGGCTCGCGGCGCGCCGCCCGAGGCGGTCGCGCCGGCGACCTGGCCTCCCTTGGGGGTCGAGCCCTTCAGGCCGAGGGCCCCGGGCAGCGACCCCATGCCGAGCGCGCCGGCACCCGCGGCGATCGCGATCGCGGCGAGCACGAGCAGCCCGCTTCCGGGGGCCATGGCCGCGGCCCCCGACGCCATCAGCGCCCTCCACACCCCCGGGTCGCCGCTGCGCGGCCGGGAGGGGAGTGACGGATTGGCGTCGGACATTGGCGACCGGGGATGCCCGTCTGCCGCGAGGTCAAACCTCGTTTTACGAACTATTCATCTGACTGTGACCACCGTCACATTTCGGGCAGCCGCGGTTCGGCCAGCCGGGCCAGCGCGACTCGACGATCGGGCGAGGTGCATCCGGCGGCCTATGCTTGAGCCGTGGCGATCGGCGACGGAGCGTTCAAGAAGGGCGAGCCCATCTGGGTCCGGCAGGCCGATGGCACGGCGCGCG
>DASYIJ010000198.1:0-14020 GCA_035997675.1 Solirubrobacteraceae bacterium | reverse complement strand
TCCTCGACGTCCTCGCGGCTGGCGTCCGGCCGCGCGTAGGCGATGTTCTCGTGCACGCTGGCCGAGAACAGGAACGGGTCGTCGGTGACGAGTGCGGTCGCGTGGCGCAGCGACTCGAGCTGGACCTCGCGCACGTCGGCCCCGTCCACGAGGACCTGGCCGGCCGTGGCGTCGTAGAGCCGCGGGATCAGCGACACGAGCGTCGTCTTGCCCGACGCGGTCGTGCCCACGACCGCGATCGTCGTTCCCGCCGCGACGTCGAGGTCCACGTCGCGCAGCGCCGGCTCGCGCATGCCCTCGTAGGTCACGCTCGCGCCGCGGAACTCCACATGGCCGGCGCCCGGCGGTAGCTCGGGCGCGCCCTCCGGCACGGTCATCGCGGGGGCGCGATCCAGGATCTGGAAGATGCGCGCGCCGGAGGCGACCGCCCGCTGCGCCATGCCCAGGAACACGCCGAGGGTCCGCATGGGGGAGATCAGCATCAGCATGTAGGCGTAGAACGCCGTGAAGGCGCCGAGGGTGAGCGAGCCGTCGATCACCAGGCGGCCGCCGACGAGCAGGATGGCCGCGAGGCCGAGGTTGGGAAGGAAGCCGATCAGCGGCTGGTAGAAGGCCTGGAGCCGCGTCGAGTACATCGACTGGTCGAACACCCGCCGCACGCTGTGGCGGAACCGGCCGAGCTGGCGCTGCTCCCGCGCGAACGCCTTGACCACGCGTACGCCGGACACGTTCTCCTCCGCCTCGGCCGTCAGCTCGGCGATGCGCTGCTGCACCTCCTGGATCGCCGGGCGCGCGCGGCGCCCGTAGCGGGCGGCGACGAGCACGACGAAGGGCACGGGCCACAGCGCGACGGCCGCGAGTACCGGGTTGAGCAGGAACATCGCGACGGCGCCCAGCAGCAGGGTCAGGCCGGACTGAAGCAGGAACACCAGCCCGTAGCCGAGGAAGAACCGCACGGCCTGAAGGTCGACCGTGGCGCGCGACATGAGCTGGCCCGTCTGCTGGCGGTCGAAGAAGCCGAGCTCCAGCCGCTGGAGGTGCTCGTACATGCCCTGGCGCAGGTCGTACTCGACCCCCAGGGACACGCGACCGGCGACCAGGCGGCGGGCCACCGTGAAGGCCAGGCGCAACACGGCCGCGCCGGCGATCGCGACCGCGAAGGCGATGAGCGCGTTGCGGTCGTGGTGGCCCGGCCGGACGGCGTTCACCGCCTGGCCGGTCAAATACGGGATCGCCACGGTGAAGCCGATCGACGCGGCCGCCAGGATCAGCGAGACGACGACTCCCGCCCGGTACGGGCGCAGGAATGTGAGGAGCCGCCAGAAGGTGCGCATTACTTCAAAAAGAATAGTTGCTGGGACAACCGCGACAACGACCCCTACGCCGCGCTAGAGTTCGCATTGGGGGTACTCAGGGATGACCACGGCAGGGGTTTTCCGCAGGGCCGCGCTCGCAACCGTCTTGGCCGAGGTGGGACTCGTGTGCGCGCTCGCGGCCGTGCCGACGCTCACCGCCATGCCCGCGAACGTCGACCTTCCGGTCGGCCCGAGCGTCCCGACGCCGTCGTCGACCCCGCCGGTGAACGTCCCCGCGGTCAACGTCGGGCCGGTGTCGACGCCGCCGGTCAACGTGCCCTCGGTGCCCGTGCCTTCGACGGGCGGGTCCGGCGACGGCGGAGGCTCCGCCGGCGGCGGGTCCGGCAGCGGCTCCGGCGGCGGCGCGTCCGACAGCGCGCCGCGCGGCGGCGGCTCGGGGTCCGGGAGCTCGTCGACGGCCGGCGCGAGTGGCTCCACCGGCTCGGGCTCCCACGCCGCACGGCCGGGCACGGGCTCGACCGCACCCACGACCAGCTCTTCAGGCGACGGTGCCGTGCAGCGGCGCTCCACGGGCGGGGGACCCGTCGCCGGCCCGAACCGGGGCGCGGGCACGCGCGGCACCGGCGCGCCCGGCGCCCCCGGATCGGGCGGCTCCGCCAATCCCTTCGCGTCGGCCGGGGCGACCGCGCCGTCGGCGAGCGCCGGCACCGGCATGCAGTCGCGGCCGCTGTCGCGGACCGAGCCGCTCGACCTCGCGGCAAGTCACACGCTCGCCGGCGCGCTTCACCGTCTTGGCCGTCTGGACCCGCGGGAGGCCATCCGCGAGGCGACGGGCTGGCAGCCCTCGTTCGTGGACATGGTGCTGCTCCTGATGGGCTGCGGCCTGCTCGTGTTCGCGACGTCCGCCGCGGTGCTGCTCGGCCGCCGCGACGCGCGCGCGGCCGCCTGACGGGCGCCCGCACCTTCGAAGCCGGCGCCCGCGCCGACTCGCCGCGCCCCATAATCGGTCCATGGCCGCGACCAACGCCGGGCTGTGCGACTCGTGTCGCCACCAGCAGCTTGTCCACAACACGCGTGGGTCGACGTTCTCCCTGTGCCGGCGATCACGGACCGATCCCGCCTATCCGCGCTATCCCCGCCTGCCCGTGCGCGAGTGCCCGGGGTACGAGCCGAAGGCGGCCGACGCGCCGACGCCGCCGACGGCTTAGGGCGCCCTAACGGAGAGCGCCGTCGCGGGTCGCGTCGACCGCGGCCCGGGCCTGCGCCTCGTACGGGTTGCCGGCGTAGCCGGCCCGCAGGTAGCTGAGCGGCATGCGCACGGGCCGGTGCTGCATCTGCCACACGTGGCACAGCTCGTGGCAGAGCAGGTCCTCGCCGTCGGGGAATGCCGCCACCGGACGCCGCAGCAGGATCAGTGGCCAGGCCGCGTAGCCGTCGAAGCGGCGGAACCACGGCAGCCGGAACAGCCACGGGACCACGAGCACGCGCACGCGGCGCAGGTCGACCGGCCGCGGGTACAGGTCGAGCCGGTCCAGGCGCGCCTTCGCGCGGCCCACGGCGGCGGCCGTCGCCGGATCAGCCGTTGGTCGTCGTCCCGCTCGAGGAGGACGAGGACGTGGAGGGCTGCGGGGTGGCCGAGCCGGTGGTGAGCGCCTGCGCGCATGGCCGCTTGGTGTTCAGGGCGGGCTTCTGCAGCACGAGGAAGGCGCTGAGGTCCTGGGCCTGCTGGAAGGAGAAGCAGTAGAGGCTCGGCGTGGTGACGCGGCTGATCAGCCGTCCCTGCGGCGAGGTGGTCAGGCCGGTCATGCTCGGCGGGGGAGAGGGGAGCACCTGAGCGATGGGCGTGTCGAGCGCCTTCTTGAACTCATTGCGCTGGAAGAACACGGCGTTCTGCGGCTTTTGCCCCGGGGCCGGCGGCAGCAGGGCGACCACGTTGTTCGCGTCGAGGTACTTGAAGGAGTACAGGGCCAGCTCCAGCGCCTCGCGCTGCAGCAGCAGGAGCCGCTGCGCGGAGGCCTTGCCCCGGTTGATCGAGCACCGCGACCCCAGCCCGCACAGGCTGTACAGGGCGGTGCTTCCGCGGACGATCCCGATCTTGGTGGTGTCCTGGGTGGCGACGGCGATCTTGGCGGGCAGCGGGTCTGGCGAGGCCGCGACCTTCAATGGGCCGCCGGTGACGCCGACGAGCTGGTCGCCGCCCTGCTGGCGGTAGGTGGGCGCCACGTGGTCGGCGATCTGCTGCGCGCCGTCGCCGAGCGAGCTGCTCGACGGCTGCCACTGCGACCAATTCCCGGAGCCGATCGACGGACCCTGGCCGGACACGAGCACGAGCGTCGCGGCGATCGCGCCCACGGTCACGCCGATCAGCGCGCCCAGGATCAGGCGGAAGCGGGGGGCGTGCCGCGAGATCGGCTCGAACTGCGGCCGTGGCGGCTCATCGCCACCGCCGGTCGGATCGGGCTCCGCGGGCGGGGGAGGCGGGGGCGGAACCGCCTCGGGGCCCGGCCGCGGGGGCGCCTCGGGCGGCGGCGGGGCCAGGTCCGGGGGTTGGGTGTGCCGGTCGGTCACAGCTTCGGCCAGGTCTCGCGGTCCAGGTAGTCGACGCGCGGCTTCACCGGGCGGACCTCCTCCAGCAGTTCCACGACCTCGTCGCCGTGCAGCTCGCGCCGCTCCACGAGCACGTCCGCGACGCGCTCCAGCGCCGCGCGGTTCTGGCGCATCGCGTTGTAGGCGTGGTAGTAGGCCTGGCCGAGGATCTGCGCCGCCATGCGCCGCTTGAACGGATCCGACATCACGCCCGTGAAGCTCTCGGCGTAGGGGCTGCCGGCGCCCGGATCCGAGCGGTGGATGATCTTGTTGCCGATGCGCTCGAAGCGCTGCTCGACGCGCTCGCGCTCGGCCTCTTCGTCCTCCTCGTTGTCGAAGCGGCCGGAGAGGTCGATCGGCAGCGGGCCCATTGCCGAGGCGCCGACCATGACCAGGGTGCGTGTCGATGCGCTGTGCACATCGCCGCCGACGCCCACCGAGTTCTCGTCGTAGAAGACGTGTTCGGTGGCCATCGCGGCCAGGGTCATCATGAGGTTCCCCATCACCTCGCTCTGCCAGGCGCTGAAGCGCTCCTCCTTCTCGGCGCCCTGGAAGTGGCCGAGGGCGGACCCCCGCTTGCGCACGGTCAGGCGCGTGGCCTCGATGTTCTCCTGGAAGAGGTAGGAGCCGACGGCGTGGCCGGCCTCGTGCAGCGCCACGGCCCGAGTCTCGGCGGGGACGTACTCGACGCCCTGCGCCGTGCCCGTCTCCACGGTCGTCATGGCCTCGACGATGTCGGCGCGGCTGAACGCCTGGCGCCCCTCGGAGTGCGAGTAGGTCAGCGCCATCGAGCACACCTGCTCGATCATCGCGGGGGAGTACCCGCTGGTCATGCGGGCCAGCTCGTCGCGGCGGCGTTCGGTGTCCATGTCCGGGTCGTGGTCGACGGTCGACATGTAGAGGTCGAAGATGTCGAGGCGGTCGTCCTTCGTCGGCGTGCGGAAGAAGATGTGCCGGCCCATGCGTCCAGGCCGGATCAGGGCGGGGTCGAGCGACTGGATCGGGGCGTTCGTGGCGCCGATGAAGTAGATCTGCTCGCCGCGGGGCTTCGGCGGGGGCAGGCGCAGCTTCCGGCCGCGGACGCGCGTCGGCACGATGTAGATCGCGTCCAGGAACGTGTTGATGCGGTTGGTCAGGAAGCGGCGCATGAACGGCGGCTCGTCGACGCCGTCCATCTGCACGAGGATCTGGTTGAGCGCCATCCCGGACCCCTGGCCGCCCATCATGCCCGGCGCGATGAACTCGTTGATGCGCCGGCTGAACCGGGCCAGCGCGGGCGGATGGGACGGCGTCGGGCCGGTGGCGCGCTGGGCGAACACGTGCTCACGCCACTCCCGCGACTCGATCACGACGTCGCCCGACGCGGTCTGGGCGCCCCAGGCGCCGTAGAACGGGCCCTTGATGTCGGGTGTCGGCTCGTGCCCGCCGGCCAGTCCGCCGCCGGCGGCGCCGCCGAGCGCCGCGCGGCGCATGCCGACCGCGTCGATCTCGTCGATGAAGATGATGCACTGACCGCCCCACTTGCGCGCCTGCCGCCGCGCGCGCCAGACCATGATGAGGACGACGATCACGTCCATCCCGATGAACGTCTGCGCGAAGCCCGAGCCGGGCATGGTCATGAACGGGCAGTTGAACGACGTCGCGATGCCCTTGGAGAGCATCGTCTTGCCGGTGCCCGGCGGGCCGAGGAACAGCAGGCCGCGCTCGCGCTTGCCGCCCGCCTTCTCGAATTCCTCCCCCGCCTGCCAGAGGGAGATCACGCGGGTGACCTCCTCCTTGGGCTCCTGCTGGCCGCGGACGTCGTCGAGCTTGACGCCCCAGTCCGCGTCGCCCGGCTCGTAGGCCTTCATCTGCTTGATGCCGAAGAAGAGGAGCGGGCCGAAGAGGATCGCGAAGTTGATGAAGAACAGCAGCGGCAGCTGCAGCCCGAGGATCAGCAGGGTGGGTAGGAACTGCGTGAACAGGTCGCCCAAGGCGCTGAAGGTGTCGAAGAGCGCGACGCTGGTGCCGCCGATCCTCAGCAGCAGGTTCATCGCGCAGAGCAGCGCGAACAGGATCAGTGCCAGCCAGAACAGCCGCCGGAACCGCGTGCGCCAGTACCAGACGCGCCGCCGCGCGACGATGTCCTCCTCGAGCAGCTCCGACTGCGCGCCGTAGAGGTTCGGCGCCGGGATCAGCTTGTGGCTGAGGACGTCGACGGCGCCGCGGAAGGCGATGACGCCCACGAAGGTCGCGAGCAGCGCCCAGTACCAGTCCCAGTGGTTGGCCTTCCAGAAGACGAGAAACCACGCCGGGCTCGTCAGCACGGCCACCGCGGTGGCGGCCCGAGTGAGCTTCCGCCACTCGTAGGCGAGGGCGGTCGCTTCCTGGCTCATCCTCGGCTTGAGGCTGGGCGGTGAGTCCTCGGCGTAGGACATTCGGAAAGGGTACTGCGGTCCGGGCCCCTGTCACGCACCAAGCGGCGGCTTGACGCCCCCACATGGTGCCACGATGATGCCGCGGGAGATAAGGCTGAGGTGAACGTCCCGACGACCACCCCCGAGGGGCCAGTGCTGCCGCTGGTGCCTCCCCACGAGGAGACCCTCCTGCGCGAGGCCGTATCCGGCATCGCCGCCGGCTTCGGGCCCGAATACATCCGCGAGAAGGTCGAGGCCGAGGCTCCTCCGACCGAGCTCTGGGAGGCCCTGGCCGAGCGCGGCTACCTCGGCGTCAACATCCCAGAGGAGTACGACGGCGGCGGGCGCGGGATGACGGAACTGGCGGCGGTGGGGGAGGAGCTCTCGAAGGCCGGCTGCCCGTTGCTGCTCCTGCTCGTCTCCCCGGCGATCGCGGGCAGCGTCCTCGCGCGCCACGGCACGCCGGAGCAGAAGGAGCGCTGGCTGCGCGGGATCGGGCGCGGCGACCTGCGCGTGGCGTTCGCCATCACCGAGCCCGATGCGGGCACGAACACGCACAATCTCTCGACGCGAGCCGAGCGGCGGAACGGCTCGTACGTGCTGCACGGCACCAAGACGTTCATCTCGGGCGTCGAGGACGCCCACGCCATCCTCGTCGTCGCGCGCACCGGGACCAACGAGGAGAGCGGCCGAGGGCTGCTGTCGCTCTTCATCGTGGACTCCGACGCCCCGGGCCTCGACCGCCAGCCGGTGCCCACGGCGGCGCGGCAGGCCGACCGCCAGTGGCAGCTGTTCTTCGACGGCGTCGAGGTGAGCGCGGACCGCCTCGTTGGGCCGGAGCACGCCGGCCTCGCCGTCGTCTTCGACGGGCTCAACCCGGAGCGGATCATGACGGCGGCGCTCGCCATCGGCGCCGGCCGCCGGGCGCTCGCGCAGGCCGCCGAGTACGCGCGCGAGCGCGTGGTGTGGAACGCGCCGATCGGCGCCCACCAGGGCATCTCGCACCCGCTCGCCGAGGCGAAGATCGAGCTCGAGCTGGCGGCGTTGATGAACCGCAAGGCCTGCGCGCTTTACGACGCCGGCGCCAAGGGAGCGGGGGAGGCCTCGAACATCGCCAAGTACGCGGCCGTGGAGGCCGCCATCCACTCCGTCGACCAGGCCATCCAGACGCACGGCGGCAACGGCGTGGCGCTCGAGTACGGCCTCAGCGACATGTGGTGGGGAGTCCGGACGATGCGGATCGCACCCGTGTCACGGGAGATGATCCTCAACTACGTGGCCGAGCATTCGCTCGGGCTGCCCCGCTCGTACTGAAGCCAGGCCCAGTTCTCAGTTCTCAGGTCTCAGTTCTCAGAGGCAACCCATCCTTCGCTTCTGACAACTGACAACTGACAACTCGGATCTAGCGACTAGCGACCAGCGACTTGTACCTCAGCCCGCGAAGGTGAGGTACCACGTACCGTGATTGACCTTCTTCAGGCCGCCCATGTCCTGGCTGGTGTAGGTCGCGTTGACCAGCACCTTCCCCCGGTGCTTGATCTGGTCGAGCATCCAGCTTGGGAGCGGCGTGCGCACCGTCGGGTTGTCGTAGTGGGCGAGGATGTAGACCGCGCGGCCGACGAAGCGCCCGCCGGTCGTTCGCAGCACGACGTCGCCCTGGCAGAGGCGGAAGGTCATGTAGGGGCACGTGGTCCGCAGGTAGGCGTATCCGGAGTGGGTGACCTTCGCCGAGTGGTTAACGTTGCGCCCACAGCCGAAGTCGTGGCCCCGGTTGACGCGCTCGTAGCAGGGCATCGCCCCGCGGAAGGTGAGGATGCGCCCGATCTTGCCGCCCTCGGTGTACCACACGTTCCCGTCCGGTCCGATGGTCACGCCGCCGGGCGGCGCGTGCGTGTTGAACAGGCGCTTGTCGCCGAGCGGAACGGCCGGCATGTTGAACCAGCAGGCGGCGCCGGTCTGGCCCGCGCAGCTCCACTGCCGCGGCTTGGCTCGCCCGAAGGACTGGGTGCTAAGCCGGGTGATCCAGTTGATGCGGCCCGAGTCCGTGGCCGTGGAGACCCATACGTTTGCGTTGCCCGGGCCGCGCACCACGTCCAGCGCGCGACCGCTCAGCGCGAAGCTCTGGACGCCGCCGCCCCGCGGGGCGTAGCGCCCCACCGAGGAGCCGGCCTGACCGAATCGGGCCCCGCTGGAGGAGAACCAGATGGTCCCGTCGGCCGCCGGAGTGATGCCGCCGTCGGCCGGCAGGTCTCGCGGCAGTGCGACGGAGCTGACGTCGCCCGCAGGGGTGACGCGCGCGAGGTGTGAGCCGGCGGCGATCCACATCGCGCCGTCGCGGCCCGCGGTGATGCCGTGACTGGTGCCGCCGGTGTTCATCGAGCCGATCACGCGGCTGGCCTGGGCGTTGTTGTTGCTCAGGCTGGGGAGGGGCACGACGTTGCCACCGGACAGAGGGATCGCCGTGACCTCGCCCTGGGGCGTCACGCGAACGACGCTTGTCCCGGCGGCGACCCACAGGGCGCCGTCCGGGCCCGCGGCGATCCCGGTGGCCCGCAGCGATTGCACCGGGTATTCCGTCGCGTTGCCGGCGGTGTCGAGCCGCCCGATACGGCCGTCGCCCGCGTACCACAGGGCACCGTCGGGGCCGGCCGTGATCGCGGTGGGAGTCGAGCCGTCGGGCAGCGGGAAACGATCGATCTGGCCGCTCATGGTCATCTTCGCGGCGTAGAGCGCGCCGTTGTCGCGCACGAAGAACCACACCCGGCCGTCGGGGCCCGAGGTGATGGGAAAGCCGGCCTGGCCGCTGGGCAGCCTGAAGAAGGAGCAGAGCGCGGGGTTGCGGTCCTGGCTGAGGCCCTCGTCGTAGCCGAGCGTGCATCTCTGCGCAAGCGCCGGAGCGGGCACCGACAACAGACCGACCGCGACGATCGCGGCGATGAGGAGCTTGGTTGTCCGGGCGCAGCGCATGGATTCGGCTGGAGACATTCGGTGAGCGCGAATGTCTCGCGGCGACGGGCAGGGCGCCCCGCCGTCACCGCTCGTTGGGGTATCGACGCGTGCCTGGGCATGCCTGAGCGCGCTCGCCATCGGATGGACGGCTAATGTCTGCCACCGTGTCCACGCCGAGCGTCGAGAGCGAGGCGGGCGGGCCGGCCGCCGACACCGGTAAGTCATCGCTGCGCCGGCTGATCCCCAGACGGGTTCGGCTCTCGCTTTATGAGATGTCGCCGGGTCGGCGGCGTCGGTGGCGGCAGTTCCCAGCACTCGAGCGGCTTCCCGGCGGGTCGTCGCTGGCGGCGCTCACCTTCGACGACGGCCCGGGTGAGCTGACCCCTGAACTGCTCGCGGCGTTGGCCGAGCACGATCTGAGGGCGACCTTCTTCCTTCTCGGCGAGCAGGCTCGGCGGCGGCCCGACGTGGCCCGCGATGTCGCGGCGGCGGGGCACGAGGTCGGGCTCCACGGCTCCGAGCACCTTCGCCACGACCAGGTCGAGTCTCAGCGCGCGGCCGAGGACGTCCGCCGCGGACTCGCGGAGGTCGAGGAGGCGTGTGGCGTGCGGCCACGCTGGTACCGGCCGCCGTTCGGGAAGTTCTCGGAGGCGTCGTTCCGGGCGTCCGCCGAGTTGGGCCTGCGGCCTGCCTACTGGTCGACCTGGGGATACGACTGGGAGGCGGTCGGCGTCCCCACGATCGTGCGACGGGTCTTGCGGGGCCTCGACCCGGGGGCCATCGTCCTGCTTCACGACTCGGCGCGCTACGCGGAGCGCGCGTCGGCCCGTCCCACCGTCGACGCCATCCCGAAGCTCGCTCGGGCTCTGACGGCGCGGCAGCTCGAGACCGTGACTCTGTCCGACGGGATGAGTCCGCAGCAATGATCTTCGTAACCGTTGGCTCGATCCACTACCCCTTCGCACGACTCGTCGACGCGGCCGCGAAGCTCGACGGTGAGGTTGTGATCCAACACGGACCAGCCGCGGCGCCGCGGGGAGTGAGTCGCGCGGTTGACTTCCTTCCGTTCGACGAGGTTGCGGACTACATGCGTCGCGCCGAGGTCATCGTCACCCACGCGGGGGTGGGGAGCATCGTGCTCGCTGCGCAGAACGGGCACGTTCCCGTGGTCATGCCGCGCCTGCGGCGCTTCGGGGAGACGGTCGACGACCACCAGGTGCCGCTCGTCGAGCTCCTGGCCGCACACGGCACGGTGGTTCCGGCACTCGAGCCGGCAGAGGTGGCAGGCGCCGTGGGTCACGTGCCCGAACGCGCGGCTCCGCAGCCCCCGGCGGAGCGCTCCCTCCATCACGAGGTCCGAGCCGCCCTCGAGGGGACCGGCCGGTGAGCCGCCGCGCGCTGTTGGTGTGCTCTCCGGGGGGTCATCTGATGCAGATGCTCCTCCTTGAGCCGAGCTACCGACACCTCGACACGACCTGGGTCACGCTGCCCGGCACCGATGTCGCGTACCTGCTGAGGGATCGGCGGGTGATCCTCGCGCACGGCCCTACCAACCGCTCCCTATCCCGCCTGGCTCTCAATCTCGGCGTCGCGTGGCGCGTGATCCGCTCGGTGCGACCCGATGTCATTCTCTGCACCGGCGCGGCGCTGGCGGTGCCGTTCTTCCTCGTCGGACGACTGCTCGGAGTTCGCCTCGTCTACGTCGAGAGTCTGACTCGTACCGACTCTCTTTCGTTGAGTGGGCGGCTCGTGTACCCGCTGGCGACCGAGTTCTTCGTCCAGTGGCCGGACGCGGGGCGCGGACACCGGAAGGCCAGGTACGTCGGCAGCCTGCTTTGATCGCGGCCACTCCTTGGGTCGGATCCTCGCGACGCGAGTTAGGCGCTCGGCGGAAGAGGTCGCCAGGCGCGACCGCCGCGCACCCGGCGGAGGGCCAGCGCGAACCGCCCGAGCGTCTTCGCGGCGTGGACGCCCCGCGCCCACAGCGACGCGCTCCCATCTGGCCCCAGCGTCCGGACAGGTGGCGTGAGCAGCTGCCGACGCAGGAAGTCGCGTGTGAGGCCGCGTGGACCGAGCAGGCCGTCGACGAGGTCGACGTTCGCGGCGAGCTGGTCGCGGTCTCCCTCGGCCGCCCAATCGCCTAGGGCGACGGCGAGTTGGCCGCGGCGGCCAGGGGTGCGCGAGTTGGACAGCAGAGCGCCAGCGGGGACTCCGCCATGGCGCTCGGCGCTCACGGCCGCCGCCCGGAGCGCCGGCGCCAGCTCGGGGTAGCGGGAGGCGTGCTCGTCGAGAATGCCCCGCGCGCCGTAGGACGCGCCATGGCGGTCCCACCACGCGGCAATGTCAGCGGCGTGACGCAGTCCGTGGAAACCGTCACGTGCAAAGAAGAGCAGGAGCATCGCCAGGTCGTCGCGAGGCTGAGCCCGCCGGATCCCGTCGCGATCCGGCTCGCTATGCGCGAGCGACGTGCGCGAAAACGCGCTCTCGTACCAGTGGACGCGCCAGTGCAACTCGACCGGTGGCAACCGCGGCTGTTCGAGTTCCACGTGCAAGTCCGGCAGACCGTCGCGACGCACCGGGCCGGTCCGCGGCTCGTAGCCCTCGGCGCGCGTGAGGGCCACTGCGCGCTCCAGCCCGCCGGCCGGCACCAGAAGGTCCACGTCGCTCGAGGCCCGGAGACCGGCATCGCCGTACAGCGCCCTCGCGAGCCGCGGACCCTTCAGGGGGAGCGCCGGGATCCCTGCCTCCTCACACTGGCGCGCGAGGCGCACGGTCACCGCGTCGATCGCCATGGCCTGCAGCCGAGCGGCCTTCCGAGCCGCCGCTGCACCTTCGCTCACGGAGGCCGCCACATGCGGGACAAGCTTCTCGAGCCGGGAGCCGATGAGCCCCAGGAGCCGACGCTCTCCGAGATATCTGAGAAGCGTGTCGGCATCGGCGGAGGCCGCGAGCGCCCTGATCCGGGGCAGGGTGCGCTTGCGGCGGGCCTCCGTGCCCGCGAGCAGGAGCGCGAGCTCGGCGTCGGCACTGGTCATTCGCCTGGACGATAGACCGGGCCAACGGCGGCCGGATGCCGCACTAGAAAGTTGACGGTCAGCGTCGCCACCGTTACGGTGCTCTGCTCACGCATCTGCGTGTGCAGGGGTACAACCAACGTGGGAGACGGAATGACCACTTACGAGACCCCGAAGGTCGTCGATCTCGGCGACCTCGTCCAGGTCACGGCGGGACAGATCAACGGGAACTTCACTGATGCGTCGTTCCCAGTCCATACGCCGTTCAACGACATCACCTTCTCGAAATAGCTTCGGGATGGAGGCGCGGCTGGCTCCCCGAGGAATCGGGGGGCTTTCGCGTGCCCGCGGTCGGGCACCGGCGTGGCGAGCGCGCACAGCAAAGCCGGGCGGCGGATCCGCCGCCCGGCTAAGGCGAGCTCAGTCCGTGCGCGAGCTACCCGGAGAACGTCAGGTCGCTCTTCGGCGTGCCAGCCGGGAAGGCCTTGTCCAGGTAATTCCCGTTCGTCTGCGCCGCCGTGATCGCGACCAGGTCGCCGAGATCGACGACCTTCGGGGCTTGATATCCCATTGCGTACTCCATCATCCGTACGTAGTCCGCGGCCGGTAGTGCCCCTGCCGAACCGCGCAACTTTCCAATAACACCAGATTACAGTTGGTCATTCGCGGGGTGTCAAGCGGGAACCGTTCGCAGCTCCGGCCCGCGGTCGGAGGGCGCGTCGCGGTCGGCCTCGAGCCGCGCGGCCAGCTCGCGCGGCGCACCGCGCTCTGCCTCGCCCCGCAACCAGCATTCCAGCGTCGCCACGCGCCACACGTCGAGCGGCCATCCCGGGCCACGGCGCGCGGGCTCGACTTCGAGCACGGCGGACCGTAGGGCGACCGGATCCACGTAGGCGCGAATCGCCGCATTTGGGGCGTCGACCAGGCGTCGGACGAACCGCAGGTCGCCCTCGAGGGCGTCGGAGAAGAACTGGTTGAAGACTGGTTTGCGGTCGCTGCCGCGCACGACCTCCGGCAGCAGACCGCGCACGGCGTCGCGCGCGAGCCGGCGGTCGAGCCGGGCGTCGAAGGCGAGCTCCGGCGGCAGCGCGAGCGCCAGCTCGACAAGCTCGGGATCCCGATACGGGTGCGCGAAGCGCAGGTTGGCCGAGGCCGCCTCCCTGCGAAGCTGATCCGCGGCGCCGAGCGACTCCGGTCCTGCCGTCAGGTCAGTTGACTTGGCGGCCCACCACCGGGGCCCACCGGTTCGCTTCCACGCCCAGGGATCGTCGTCAGCGTGATGGGCCGCCCCCAGGCCCGCCGTCAGCCAGTGCGGCGTGCGGCGCTCGCCGTCGCGGGTACTCCGCAGCAGCGAGTGCACCCCTGCTGGCAGAGCGGGGCGCGCGCCGAACTGCAACAGCGCGCGACGGACCAGCCGTCGGGACGGCGACGGGCCCATCCCGGGGATGGCGCGGGCCAGGTCGGTCGCAGAGCGAAGCCGGCCGCGTCGCACCCGGTCGGCGATGAGGTACGGCGCGCACCCAAAGAGCTCGTCACCCCCCTCGCCGTCGAGCAGTGTGACGACGCCATCGTCGCGCGCTCTGCGCACGAGCGGCGCCCAGGCGAACCAGTTGGGCGATACGCAGGGGCTCTGCCAGGTCGCCTGGAAGTCAAGCGCGGCTGCGAGGGGACTCCCGCCGCGGATCTCGGCCTCCACGCCCGCCAGGCCGAGGATCTCGCGCACGGCGGCGATCCGCTCAGACTCATCGAGCTCGAGGTG
>DASYIJ010000193.1:0-15287 GCA_035997675.1 Solirubrobacteraceae bacterium | reverse complement strand
ATCCGCCTCGCCTGGCCCGATCCGGCCACGCGCGGGACGGCCTTCAGCCGGCCCGTGGCGGTCTACCGCTGAGCTCGGCTTTTCGCGATCGCCGGGACGGGCTCGTCGGGCAGCGGCTCATACCCCGGCGCGCGCAGTCCGTCGAGGAGGATCCCCCGCTGCCGGCGCCAGCTCGAGTACGCACCGTGGCTGGTCTGCAGCGAGCCCAGTGAGCACATGATCAGCGGGATGTCCTCGAGGCGGAAGTCGTCGCGCAGCGCGCCGGCCTCCTTGGCGTTGTCGATCAGCGCCGCGATCGTGTCGAAGAAGCCGAGCCCCTCCGCCGCCCGCAGGGCGGCGTCCCGCATCATCTCGGGGCGGTCGCGGATCACCTGCGCCAGAGCGCGGTTCTCGCCGAGTATGTCGGACGCCTCGTGCACGTATCCCCGGAAGGCCTCCCACGGGTCATCGACCTCGAGGGCCGCGCGGGCCGCCTCGGCCTGGCGCGCGAAGTAGTCGTCGGCCAGCGCTTCGATCAGCGCGTCCTTGGTGGGGAAGTGGCGGTAGACGGTGCCCACGCCGACCTTCGCCCGGGAGGCCACATCGTCCATCTGCGCCTGGAGGCCCGCGGTCGAGAAGCAGTGCAGAGCGGCGTCCAGCACGCGCTCGCGGTTGCGCCGCGCATCGGCGCGCATGGGACGTTCTGTGACGGGCGTGGCCATCGTGGCGAGCCTAGTCGGGACAGTGGTCGAGTCGCTTGACAAACGGAATCACCGTTCCGTATATTACACCGAACCGGAACTCCGCTTCCGATTGTAAACGCCAAGCGACCCAGGAGCAAGCTGCCAGATGGATTCCACCTCCTCCGATCGTCGGCGCTGGATCGCGCTCGGCCTTCTCGCGACCGCGCAGTTCGTCGTGGTGCTCGACGCCTCGATCGTCAACGTCGCACTCCCCTCCATCGGGCGCGCGCTGCACTTCACGCAGGACTCGCTCTCGTGGGTCGTCAACGCGTACGTTCTGACCTTCGGGGGCTTCCTCCTCCTCGGCGGCCGTCTGGCCGACCTGCTCGGTCGCCGGCGGGTATTCATCGCCGGGCTGATCGTGTTCGCGGGCGCCTCGCTGGCCGGCGGCCTCGCCCAGAGCGAGGCCTGGCTGATCGCGGCGCGTGCCGTGCAGGGCCTCGGCGCGGCGATCCTGTCCCCGGCGGCCCTCTCGATCGTCACCAACACCTTCAAGGAGGGCGCCGAGCGCAACCGCGCGCTGGGCGTCTGGGGCGCCGTGGCCGGCTCCGGCGGCGCCGCCGGCGTGCTGCTCGGCGGGATCCTGACCGACAGCCTCGGCTGGGAGTGGGTGCTGTACGTCAACTTCCCCATCGGCATCCTGGCCGCATTCCTGGCTCCGCGCCTGATCGACGAGAGCCGCGCCGAGGGTGAGCGCCGCGCCTTCGACGTGGCGGGTGCCGTGACGGTGACGGCCGGCCTGTCCCTGCTCGTGTACGCGCTGGTGGACGCGCAGAACGCGGGCTGGGGGTCGCTGCAGACCGTCGGCCTGCTCGGCGTGTCGGTTGCGCTGCTGGCGGCGTTCACGGCGATCGAGCTGCGCTCGGCCGCACCGCTGGTGCCGTTCCGCATCTTCCGCTCGCGCACGTTGACCGGCGCGAACATCTCCGGCCTGCTCGTCGGCGCATCGCTGTTCTCGATGTTCTTCTTCATCTCCCTGTACATGCAGCAGGTGCTCGGCTACGGCCCGCTCAAGGCGGGCATCTCCTACCTCCCGCTCGCGGGCACGATCATCGTCTCCGCGGGCATCGCCTCGCAGCTCGTGACGCGGCTGGGCTTCAAGCCGGTGCTGCTCAGCGGGTTCGTGTTCATCGCGGCCGGGCTGATCTGGTTCGGCCAGGTCTCGTGGAACGGCGCCTTCGCCGCCGACATCCTCGGCCCGTCGCTGCTCGCGGCGGTCGGCCTCGGCCTTTCGTTCGTGTCGGTGACGATCGCCGCCGTGGGCGGGGTGGCCGAGCGCGAGGCGGGCCTGGCCAGCGGGCTGATCAACACGTCCCAGCAGATCGGCGGGGCGTTGGGCCTCGCTGTGCTGGCCACGATCGCCAACGCGCGCACGTCCGACGTGATGACCACGGCTCACGGGCCCAACGCGCTCAAGCAGGCGCTCACCGACGGCTT
Organism: Solirubrobacteraceae bacterium; assembly: GCA_035997675.1. Classification (GTDB taxonomy): domain Bacteria; phylum Actinomycetota; class Thermoleophilia; order Solirubrobacterales; family Solirubrobacteraceae; genus JALYZC01. The sequence continues at coordinate 13,128 of DASYIJ010000193.1, read as the reverse complement.
CCAGTCGGCATTTCTCACCGGCGCGGGCTTTGCGGTGCTCGGCTTCGTGCTCGCCCTCGTGCTGATCCGGCGGAAGGACTCGCGCGCGCACGTCGACGCCGCGGCCGCCGAGGCGGTCGAGGCCCGGGCCTAGCCCCGGGGGCGCCTGCAAGATCCGTTGCACTGTGACCTCTGTCACAGTGGCTCGAACGGCTGTTCGCCTACCCTGGCCGACGCCTCGCGCTCTTGCGCCCGCCTGCCGGGCACCCGCGGGGCACTCGGGCGGCTGTTCCGCCCGCCGTGTCGCTCCGCGACGCGTGCCCATCGACAGGAGGCCGAACCGCCGTGCCGCTCGCTATTCGTCGTACTCATCTGCTCGCCGTCGTCATCGGAGCGTCCTCGCTCGCCACCGGGTTCGGCCTGGCCGAGTCGTCCGCGGACGTCGGAACCGCCGCGCTGGCGAACCGGCTCGTGCCGGGCGCTCCGGCGTTCGTACGCCCCCGGCCCGCGCCCGCGCGGCCCGCGCACGTCCATCCGGTCCAGGGCGGCGTGAGCTACGGCGGGGCGGACGCGCGCTTCGGCTACAACCGCGGAGACCACATTCACGAGGGCCAGGACGTCTTCGCGCCCGTCGGTACGCCGGTCGTGGCGGTCGCCGACGGCGTCGTGATCGAGGCCGGTGGTGGCGACGCACGCGGCAACTACGTCGCGATCTACGAGCCTCGTGCCCGGCGCACGTTCGTCTATCTCCACATGGAGTCGCCGGCGCTCGTCAAGCCCGGCCACCGCGTCCGCGCCGGCCAGCCCGTCGGGCGCCTGGGCTGTAGTGGTTCCTGCTTTGGGCCGCACCTGCATTTCGAGGTGCGCCAGGGCCGGGGGTCACAGCAGCATGCGGTCGACCCGCTCCCGCTGCTGCGGCGCTGGCCGCACGCCTGACGCAGCCGGCCGGCGCTAACCGACGGGGACCGGCTCGCCCGTTGGTGAGTATGCGACGACGCGGCTCGGTCCGAGCTTGCGCGCCGCGGTGACGGCTTGGTCCGCGCCGTGGCGCAGCTCCTCGACCGTGGAGGCGTGCTCCGGGAACGACGCGACGCCGATGGCGACCTCGACGCAGCTGCCCTCGGAGCCGGCGCTCAGGCCCTCGACGACCTCGGCCTGGATGCGCTCGGCGAGCACGTAGGCGCCGTGGTCGGAGGCGTAGGGAACGATCACGGCGAACGTGCGGTCGCCCATGCGCGCGGCGACGTCGATGCGACGCACGGCGCGGCGGACGGCCGACCCGGCCATCTCGAGTGCCCGGTCGACGCGACTCGGGTCGGCGCTCGCGCCGGCGCGTGGCCAGTACAGGTGAACCGCTATCAGGGCGACGTTGACGTGGCCGCGGCGGGCGCGCTCGAGCTCCATCTCAAGCGTGTCGACGAAGGCCCGGCGATTGAGCAGCCCGGTGACGGTGTCGGTGCGCGAGGCTTCGCCGAGCACCGCGATCAGACGGTCGACGCGATCCTTGAGCAGGCCGATCATCGCGCCGGCGACCACGAGCGCGCTCGTCGTCACGGCCCAGCGCACCACCGAAGGATTCGGCGCATCGGGGATCACAGCCAGCACCGCGGCGTAGGAGGCCGCGATGAACAGAAGCTGAACCACCGCCATGCGCCGGGAGAAGAAGTAGAACGCGTAGATCGCGATCCAGAAATAGAACATCGCGAACGCGCTGGTGCTCTCGCCGCTGGAGTAGATCGTCCACTCGATCAGCATCGTGCCGCACGCCAGGAGGATGGGGAACGCCCAGCCGGGCAGGCGGTCGTAACCGACGAGCAGCAGCACGGCGATTCCGAAGCCGCTGGCGGCGGTCGCGATCATGCGCGGCTCGTCCGCCGGCGTCTGGCCGACGACCAGCGCCAGCACCGCGATCGACGCGCCCGCGAAGAAGAGGAACATGAGCGACCGGGCCATCAGGCCGCGATCCCCGTGGCGATGGCTCAGGGGGCGCGGGTCCGGCGCGAGGCCCAGTCGCTGGCGAACGGACGGCGTCACCCACTCTTTATCGGCAGAACCGGGGGGATTCTCGTCCCCGCTTTGGAGGATTCGTACACGCTCGCGTCGTAGAGACTGCGCGAATGGAGTCGTCCCGCCGCTCGTCCGCGTCGTTTCCCGTGATGCCGCTTGTCGCCATGGGGCTCGGAGTGCTGATCCTGGCCAACGACTTCTCGGCGCTGAACGTGGCGTTGCCGCAGATCGAGAAGGACTTCGACGCGCAGGTGTCCACGGCGCAGTGGGTGGTCAACGCCTACGCGCTGGTATTCGGGATGCTGATCGTCGCCGGCGGGCGGCTGGCCGACCTGTTCGGTCGCCGGCGCATGTTCTTCCTCGGCGCCGGGGTCTTCACCGTCTTCTCGATCGCCGGCGGCGCCGCCCAGAACATCGAGTGGCTGATCGCCGCCCGCTGCTTGATGGGCATCGGCGGAGCGCTCATGTGGCCGGCGATCCTCGGCATGACCTACGCGGCGCTGCCCGAGGAGAAGGCGGGGCTGGCCGGCGGTCTGATCCTCGGCGCCGCCGGGCTGGGCAACGTCATCGGACCGCTGCTCGGCGGCACCCTCACCGACCTCCTGAGCTGGCGTTGGATCTTCTTCGCCAACATCCCCATCGCCGCCTTCGCCGTTCTCGTGACGCTGTGGAAGATGCATCAGACGGAGGTGCGGACCGAGGGCGAGCGCATCGACTACGCGGGCATCGCCACGCTCTCGGCGGCGCTCGTCGCCCTGCTGGTGGCGCTGGACCAGGTCACGGAGTGGGGATGGGGGGACCCGCGCATCATCGCCCTGCTGGCGGCCTTCGTCGTGCTGCTGCCCGTGTTCGTGGCGATCGAGCGCCGGATGGGGAGCAACGCGCTGATTCCGCCGGACGTCGCGCGCAACACCAGCTTCTCCATGTCGTGTCTGGCCATCCTGCTGATGTCGGCCACGTTCTTCGCCTCGCTGCTCTACCTGCCGCAGTTCATGATCAAGCTCTTCGGCTACACGCCGGTGGAGGCGGGGCTGGGCATGCTGCCCATGATGGGCATGTTCGCCGTGAGCTCGTTCGTGGCCGGCCCGCTGTACAACCGGCTCGGTGCCAAGCTCATCATCTCGGTCGGCGCGGCGTGCGTCGCCGTCGGGCCGTTCCTGCTCTCCTTCGCCCACTCCGACGCGACGCTGGCCACCCTCGTCCCGGGGATGGTCGTACTCGGGATCGGGCTCGGTCTCTTCTACTCGTCGGCGACGACGGCGGGCGTGACCGCGGTGGGGCCCGAGCGCACGAGCCTCGCCGGCGGGTTGGTGTACATGTTCCAGATCGCGGGCGGTTCGGTGGGGCTCGGTCTGACCACCACGGTGTTCACGTCGGGCATCCACACGAGTCTCGCCGCCGACGCGGGCCCGGGCGTGCCCGATCGCTCGCAGAACGCGATCCACGGGATTCTCGCCGGCACGGACTCGGCCAAGCAGGCGCTGTCGGACTTCACGACGAAGAGCGCCGACCAGGTGCTGCAGATCGTGCGCGAAGCGTTCGCCGCCGGCTTCCACAGCGCGCTGCTGCTCGACGCGGTGCTGGCCTTCGCCGGCTTCTTGGTCGCACTGTTCTTCGTGGGGGGCCGGCTGAGGCTGCGGCGCCGCAGCGCGGCGACGACGTCCGCCCCCGCGCGCGAATCGGAACCCGCCTGAGGGGGCATGGGGTACTCTCCCTGCGGGGAGTCGCCGGCGCACTGACGTGAATGCTCGTGCCCGCATAGCGCTGGCCGCCGCCCTGCTGACAGGGGCGCTTGCCCTGCCCGCAGGAGCGCAGGGCGCCTCCGTACCCGGCGTTCAGCACCTCCATTACCGCTTCGGGCCGCTCACGATCACGCCCGGCACGAACGTGAACACGGTGGGGCCGATCAGCGAGAAGCCCAACGTGGACGGGTACATCACCAAGTTCACGCCGAACCTCCGCCGGCTCGACGGGACGGTGCCGCGCGTCGACGTCCTCCACCTGCATCACGGCGTGTGGCTCAACATCTCGCAGGGTCCCATCAACACGCCCTTCGCGGGGTTCCGGATCCAGCCGTTCGCCGCGGCCGGCGAGGAGAAGACGACCCTGCAGCTCCCCATGCCCTACGGGTACTTCAACCGCGGCGCGGATCGCTGGCTCATGAACTACATGATCCACAACCTCACGCCAGTTCCGGACAAGGTCTACCTCACCTACGACGTGGACTTCGTGCCCGCCGACTCGGCCCTCGGGCGCCGCATGAAGCCGGTGCGGCCGGTGTGGATGGACGTGCAGGCCGGCCATGCGTATCCGGTGTTCGACGTCAAGAAGGGCGCCGGCCGCAACAACCGCTTCACCTACCCGGACCAGGCCCGAAATCCCTACCCCAGCGGGCCTCGGCTGAACGAGTGGAAGGTGGACAGTCCGGGCACGCTGATCTCGACCGCCGGGCACGTGCACCCCGGTGGCCTGTTCACCGACCTCGAGCTGGTGCGGCCGGGCGCGACGCCGGCGCGCGCGCGCCGCGGGCGCGCCGCACCCGTACGGGGCAGCCTCGCCCACTCGACGCGCCTCTTCCGCTCGGTGGCGAAGTACTGGGACCGGCGCGGGCCGATCTCGTGGGACATGGCGATGACCGCCACGCCGTCGAACTGGCGCGTGCGCGTACGGCCCGGCGACACCCTGCGCGTCAGCGCGACGTACGACAGCCGGCGCGCCGCCTGGTACGAGGCGATGGGGATCATGATCGTCTACATGTCCGATGACCAGAGCGGGGTGGACCCGTTCGTGAAGGCGCTCCCGCTCAACGGCCACGTCACCCACGGCCACCTGGCCGAGAACAACCATCACGGCGGCACGGGGCCGCCGCTGGTGGACGCGCGCACGCTGCCGAACGCGCCGCCGCCCCCCAACGACACCGTCAACATCGGCGACTTCCGCTACCGCGCGGGCGACCTCAGTCTTCCCGGCACGGCCCGCGACCCGCCGACGATCCGCCAGGGCCAGAGCCTGCGGTTCGTCAACGCGGACGCCGGCAAGACGATCTGGCACTCGATCACCGCGTGCCGCGCGCCATGCAACCTGACGACCGGCATCTCCTACCCGCTCGCCGACGGCAGCGCCGGCTTCGACTCCGGCCAGCTCGGGTTCGCGCCGAGCGGGGCGCTGCCCCAATCCAACCCCGCGGCCGGTCGCAGCTCGTGGAACACGCCGGCCACGCTGACTCGCGGGACCTACACGTACTTCTGTCGCGTGCATCCGTTCATGCGCGGGGCGTTTCGCGTGAAGTAGCGGCCCTCGGCAGCGGAGGGCCCGCTGTTTGCGGGCCCGGAGCTGCGGGGGCCGGGAGGGCGGCGAAGCCGCCCGGTCACATTCGCCGAGGCAGGCGGAGGCTCGTTGTCTACGAGCCGGAGCCAGCGCGGCCCCACGGTGCCCCGCCCCCGGCTAGCCGCTCGCCTTCCCGTGCGCTACGGCCCACTCGATCGTGCCGAGGCCCGGGAAGCCGAGCGCCTGGGCGGCCGCGCCGGTGAGGTCCCACTCGCGGCCGGCGATGTACGGGCCGCGGTCGATCACCGGCACCGTGATCTGGCGGCCGTTGTAACGGAAGGTGATCAGCGTTCCGCACGGCGCCGTCTTGTGGGCGACGCCGAGTTGGCCCTGGTGCAGCACGCCGCCGCAGGCGATTCCCAATCCGTAGTCGGTGTACACCGAGGCGATGCTCTGCTTGAAGCCCGACGTCGCCGCGCGCGAGTCGAAGGAGCCGAGCTGGAGGGCCTCCAGCTGGGCGAGCTCAGCCCGCGCCTGCTTGTCGGAGGGCGGGATCTCGCGCGCAGCCGACGGCGTGCCCTCGAGCTGCGCCGGATCGACGGCGGGCTGCTGGTCGGCGGTCACGCCCGCCTGGGGCTCGACGAGGTGCGGGCGGGGCGGCGGGAGCGGCGGCTCCTCGGCCACGGGGATCGGCGCGGGCCCGGAGCCCGGCAGGCTGGCATCGGGCGAATGGTTCGCGGCCAGCGCGAGGGCGACGCCGGGAACGGCGACCGCGGCGATCACCAACACGGCAACCGCCGCCCGCCAGCCGTGGAGGTTCTTCGCCAGGCGCACGGCGCGGAGTATCGCGGCTGAAGGGGCCGCCACGCGCAACCCGTCTACCCGTCCAGTGCAGCGGAATTCTTAGGTTCGCCTGGCACAATCACCCGCTAACGGATGCGATTCGTGCGCGCTGCCAGCATCGTCGTGGCGGCGCTGTCCGCGGCAGGGACGCTGACGGCGACCGCCCTCGCTGCCGAGAAGGACTCGGGCGGCGGGTTCGGTCCGCCCCCGAGTCCGCTGGAGCGCGCCAAGGAGGAGTCGGGGGTCGGGGGACGGCCGGCGACACGCTTCGCCGTTCCGTCCGGGCGCCTCGACGTCACGCCATCGGAACTGTTGGCCGGCCAAGCGGGTCAGCGCGTGCGCTTCTCGGTGACGCTGCAGCGCCCGACGCCCGACGCGGCCCTGCTCGTGCGCCTCCCCGCCCGTTGGCTCGCGGTCGGTCCGAGCGGGCTGCCGGGAGCGCGGACGCCGGCATTGCGCGAGCGCGCATCCGGCCGCGCCGGATTACGGCGCCGCGGCGCCCTGGTCGAGCTCACCTTCGGCGGGGGCAGGACCGGCGACCGCGCGAGCTTCGAGGTGACCGACGTCGGCATCCCGGCGGGCACCTACGACCTGCCCTTCTTCTGGCAGGACGCGTCGGGGCGCACGAAGCGGGCGGGCACCGCGCAGGTGCGGCTCTACGCGCCCGCGCGCGACCCGCCGACCACGAACCTCGCCAGCCCCGGGATCGCGGCGAACGTGAGCAACGATTCGATCGAGCAGTCCGAGTCGTTCATCGCGGTCGATCCCGCCGACCGCAACCGGATGGCGGTGGGGATCAACTGGCAGGCCGCGAGCATGCCGCTGTGGATCACCACGGACGCCGGCTTGCACTGGACCCAGCGCGTCATGCCGCAAACGATCGACCAGCCGGGGACCACGACCGCGGAAAGCGGGGACGTGTGCTGCGACCCCACTCTGACTGCCGACTCCCTGGGCAACATCTGGTTCGGCGGACTCACCCTCCCGAACGGCACGGGCAATCCGAGCCGGATCGTCGTCAACCGAATCGCGGCCGGCGGGACCACCTTCCAGTCCCAGACCGTGGGCCTTCCCGTCGGTTCGTCGGGCACCCAGGACAAGCCGATGATGACCATCGACAACACCCAGACCAGCCCGACGTTCGGGCGCCTGTACGTCGTCTGGGACGAACCGTCCGGCGCCGGCGTGCGGGTCGTGATGTCGACCTGCGACACACGTATCGCGAACGCGTCCCACCCGGAGAACTGCGACAACGCCGATCATTGGTCGGCACCCGCGCGGATCACCCCGACCATCGGCAGCTACATCTACGCCGACGTCGCGGTCGGGCCGACCGGCAAGGCGTACGTGACGTGGTGGGACTACTCCAATACGAACGCCATCCGCGGCGCCACCTGCGACGGCGCGACGCTCAACTGCGCAACGGCGGCGAACTGGAGCGCAGCGCAGTCGATCGCCCAGCTCGACTCGACGGGAGGAACCCCGGTTCCGTTCGCCTGCCCGATCCTCGCCCAGCCCGGGGGTCGCGCGGCGCCGGATCCGCAGGTCGATGTCGACCACTCGGGGGGCGCCAACAACGGGCGCGTCTACGTCACCTGGGGCGACCTGCGAGCACCGGGAATCGGCTCGACGCGCTGCGCGGACGCCACCACGCCGGCCGCCTCCCACCAGACCTGGGACGCGTTCGTCGCCATCGGCTCGGCGGCCGGCGCGCTCCCGGGCCCGGCCGCTCCGTCCGCCACCGTGGGCACGCCCCTGTTGACCGCGGGCGAGGGCGGCGGCCAGAGCCCCTCCGACAACTGGTTCCCATGGCTCGCCGTCGACCAGTCGACGGGCATGGCCTGGGCCGACTTCTACTCCACCCGGGACGACGCGACCCGCAAGACCGCGAACTTCTACGCGCGCTCGGTGACGGCCAGCGGCTCGACCCTGACCGTCGGCTCCCTCAACAAGGTCTCGACCGCAGCGTCGGATTACAGCTCGATAACGGCGAGCAACCCGTGCTGCAACTTCCGCAACGACTACGGCGACTACACGGGGCTCGACGCCGCGGGTGGGGTCGCCTTTCCCGTCTGGAGCGACAACAGCACCGGCGACGGCGAGGCGTTCACGTTCATCTCCACGCTCGGTCCGCAGCGGCCGACCGTGGTGACCGGATCCCCGAGCGGGATCGGGCAGTCCACGGCCACCGTCAACGGCACGGTGAACCCGAACGGGCAGTCCACGACCTACCACTTCGAGTACGGCACCACCATGTCCTACGGGACCAACGCCCCGATCTCGGACGCCAGCGCCGGCGCGAGCGGCGCCGCCCAGTCCGAGTCCGCTGCCCTGTCCGGTCTCCTGCCCAACACGACCTATCACTACCGCCTCGTGGCGGTCAACGCGACCGGGACGACGCAGGGGCTCGACCAGACGTTCACCACGACCGCGGCGGCCGTGCCGCCGACGGTCGCCACGGCGGCGGCCAGCGGGATCGACGACACCGACGCCACGCTCAACGGAAGCGTCAACCCGCAGGGCCAGGCTGTGACGTATCACTTCGAGTACGGGCCAACCGCCGCCTACGGCCAGAGCACGACCACGCAGAACCTCGCGGCGTCCAACTCGAACTCGTCCGTGTCCGCGAGCCTGTCCGGGTTGACGCCCGGGACCCCGTATCACTATCGCCTGGTGGCCTCCAACGCGAGCGGCACCACGAACGGCAACGACATGACTCTCACCACGACGTCGCCGCCGCCGCCGAACCCGCCGCCCGCGGCGGTGACCGGGGGCACCACGTCGCCGACGCAGAACTCGATCACCCTCGACGGTTCCGTCAATCCGGAGGGGCAGGCGACGACGTATCGCTTCGAGTACGGGACGACCACGTTGTACGGATCGCAAGCGCCCGTGTCGGACGCCGATGCGGGGTCGGGCTCGGCTGACGTGCCGGTCAGCGCCGACGTGTCGGGCCTGTCGCCCAACACGCAGTACCACTATCGCCTCGTGGCCATCAACGGATCCGGCACCACCCACGGGCTGGACGCGACGTTCACGACCCTCGGCCCAGCGCCGCCGCCACCGTCGGCGCCCACCGCGACAACCGGCATCGCCATCGGCGTGACCTCGGGAGCGGCCACGCTCAACGCGACCGTCAACGCGAACGGAACGGCGACCACCTACCACTTCGACTACGGGACGAGCACCGGCTACGGCGCGTCGACGGCGGCCCTTCCAGCCGGCAGTGGGAGCAGCGACCAGGCGGTTGCCGTCACGCTCTCCGGGCTCCTGCCCAACACGACCTATCACTTCCGGGTCGTGGCCACGAACACCACGCCCACGACGACGAACGGCAACGACGCGACGTTCACGACGGCGGCGAACCCGCCGCAGTCGAGCGGCGGAGGCACCACGACCAGCTCGCCGCCCGCCTCCGGGGGTGGCAACCCGAGCCCGCCCGGCACGAATCCGCCCCGGCCGGCATTCACGTTCTCGCTGAGCTTCCCGAGCCAGCGCCTCGGCACGGTCCTCTCGCGTCGAGCGGTGCGCTCGTCGGCCGGCTGCGCGACGACCTGCCGGCTCGGGGCCCGACTGACGGCGCCGGCCGGCACCGCGCGGACGCTCGGGCTCACGCGGGGCCGGGGAGCGGTCGAGATCGGCCGGGCGACGATCGCGCGGGCGTCGGCGCGCAGTACGAGCCTGTCGATCCCGCTGTCGCGACGCGCGCTGCGCGCGCTGGCCGGCCGCACCACGGTCACGATCGAGCTGCGGGTCACGAGCACCCCCCTCGACGGCCGGCCGGCCGTCACCCGTGCCGTGCGACTGACCCTCCGCCGCCGGGGCACATCGCCGACGGTGACCGCGCTGCGCGCGAGCGCCGCGGCCTCGGTGTGGCGCCGCTGGGACGCGCTAGGCGCGCTGCGCGGCTAGCCCTCGCCCTCCGCCAGGCGCTTGATCGCGGCCAGCCGGGCATCCCACTGCTCGGCGATCCCGGCCATCCAGCGCGCCGTGGAGTCCAGCCGCTCGGTCCGCACCGTGTAGCGCACCTCGCGGCCCTGGCGGCGGCCTTGGACGAGGCCGGCGCGGTCCAGGACCGCGAGGTGTTTGACGACGGCGACCCGGCTGACCGGCAGCTCGGTGGCGAGCGTCGTCGCCGTGCCCTCTCCACGCGCGGCCAGGAGGTCGAGCACGCGCCAACGGGTCGGGTCCGCCAGCGCGGCGAACACCTCTCCGTCGGGACTGCTCACGGAAACCGTCAGACCTCCACCCGGCGGGCGTGATCGCCGAGGTGGCCGAGCTCGATCTCCCAGCCCTCCTCGTTTCCGCGGGCCCGCTTGGCCTGCTCGGCCGGCGGGACGTCCAGGGCCGAGAAGCCGCTCTCGACGACCCGCAGTCGCGTGTCGTCACCCTGCGAGTCGAGGACGAACTCGACGAGGGTCGAGTTGCCGTCCACGAGCTCGATGTCGCCGGTGTTCTGGTGGGCCGCCCAGCGGTAGGAGAACACGCGCTGGGGCTCGACGCGTTCGACCCGTGCGTGGACGGTGCCGTGCTCGGCCCAGCGCAGCAGCATCGTGCCGCCCGGCCGCAGGTCGATCTCCGCGCCGGCGTCGCCGAACCATGTGCCGAGATGCTCGGCGTCGGTCAGCAGCTTCCACACGCGTTCTACGGGCGCGGCGATGACGGTCTCGCGTTCGATGCTCTCGGGTGCCGTGGTCATGCGATGCCTCCTTTGGCTACGGTCAACGTGATACCGCAGGGTTACACATCGTGTGACGCTATGCAACCGTGCGGTTACACGTTTGGCACGGGGCCGCTAGGGCCGCGGACCGCGGGCCTTCGGCCCGGCGGCCACCTCGTGGCGGACGAGCTCGTGCGCGCGGGCGGCCCAGTCGCACAGCAGCGGCCGGGTATCACGGGGGTCGATGATCTCCTCGACGGAGAAGCGCTCGGCCGTCCGGAAGGGCGAGAGCACCGCGCTCAGGCGATGCTCGATGTCCGCGCGCAGCGCCACCGGGTCCTTGGCCGCCTCCAGCTCGCGCTTGTACGCCGCCTCCAGCCCGCCCGCGATCGGCAGCGAGCCCCAGGCACCCGAGGGCCAGGCGTAGCGGAGATTGAGGCGCGAACCGTCGCCATGCCCGGCGCCGGCCACGCCGTAGACCTTGCGCACCAGTACCGACACCCAGGGCACGGTCGCCTGGTGCACGGCGTAGAGCGCACGCGCGCCCCGGCGGATCGTGCCGGCGCGCTCGGCCTCGGTACCGATCACGAAGCCGGGAACGTCGACGAAGTTGGCCACCGGCAGGTGGAACTGGTCGCACGTGTCGACGAAGCGCGCGAGCTTGTCCGACGCGTCTCCGGTCATCCCGCCGCCGTAGTGCTTGGGGTCGGAGGCGAGCACGCCGACCGGCCGTCCGTCCAGCCGCGCGAGCGCCGTGATGATCGGGCGACCGAAGCGGGCGCCGACCTCGAACAGGGAGCCCCGGTCGACGACCGCCGCCAGCACGTCGCGCATCGCGTAGGGCTGTCGCGCGTCGCGCGGCACGATCGACAGCAGCGACTCCTCGCGCCGGTCGGTCGGGTCGGTCGACGCGGCGATCGGCGGCGCCTCCCAGGCGTTGTCGGGCAGGTAGGAGAGGAATCGCCTGAGCTGGTCCAGGGCGTCGTCCTCGTCGTCGGCCTCGTTGTCGACCGCCCCCGCGCGCGTCTGGGCGCGCGCCCCGCCCAGCTCCTCCTTGTCCGGCGACTCTCCCATCGCCGCGGCCACGACCGGCGGCCCGGCCACGAAGAGCTGCGCGGTGTCGCGCACGATCACCGAGAAGTGGCTGCTCACGACCCGCGCGGCGCCCAGCCCGGCGACGGGGCCGAGCGCGGCGGCGACGACCGGGACCCGTTTCGAGTTCTCGACCACCAACTCGAACCCGGGGAGCGGCGGGACGTAGGAGAACCCCATCTGCTCGAGCGTCCTGACGCTGCCCCCGCCGCCCGTCCCGTCGACCAGCCGCACCAGCGGCAGCCGCAGGTCGTGCGCGGCGCGCTCGGGCCAGACCATCTTCTGCCAGATGGCGGCGTCCGCCGCGCCGCCGCGGACCGTGAAGTCGTCGGCCTGCACGACGCGGCGGCGGCCCTCGATCCGGCCGGTGCCCACCACCATGTTCGCGGGGACGAACGACTCGAGCTCGCCGTCGGCGCCGTAGGCGGCGCTGCCGGCCAGCGCCCCGGTCTCGTGGAACGTGCCGGGGTCGAACAGCCGCTCGATGCGCTCGCGCACGGTCAGGCGTCCGCTCGCGTGCTGGCGCTCCACGCGCTCGGGTCCGCCCAGCTCCCTGGCCAGCGCCTCGCGCCGGCGCAACTCCTCGAGCTCGGGCTCCCACGTCATCGTCGCGCAGCATACGGCCGCACGACTGCGGGGCTCAGGCGGCCCGCAGCGTGAAGCGGCGCGTCACCGTGACCCGATTGGCGGTCAGCGCCAGCGATGCGTTGAGCCTGCGGTTCCGCCGCAGGAGGCGGCGGACCTTCGCCGGGATCGGCACGCGGAGGTCCGCGGACTGGCCCGGGCGCAGCGAGAACGACATGCGGCCGATGCTGAGCGTGTGGCCCACCCCGAGACCGCGCAGCACGTACAGGGACAGGGACCCGCGGCAGACGTTGGGACAGTAGGCGCGGCCGACGCGCAGTGCGGCTCGGGCGTCGCTCGCCCGCACCGCCACGCGCGCGGCGGCACGCAGCAGCCCGACGGCGCGTGCCAGGGTCGACGACGTGAAGGCCGCCTCCGCCGGCGGGTTCTTGGCGGTCGGCGGTGGGTTCACGACCGTCACCGGCGGCGGCGGAGGGGCGATCGGCGGCTCGCCGCCACTCGTCGTGCCGCTTCCACACGTCGCGGCCTCACACAGGAACGCCGAGTTGAACAGGTTCCAGTGGTCGTAGAGGTAGTTGCCGGGCGCCGGACTCGGGTTGAAGTAGTCGTCGAGATTGCAGTCGTAGACCTCGTGCCCGTAGTCCGAGCACGAGGTGGTGGGCGCGCCGCCGTTGGTGAAATAGCTCCCGCCGTCG
>DASYIJ010000168.1:0-5662 GCA_035997675.1 Solirubrobacteraceae bacterium | reverse complement strand
CCGTCGGAGACTCCCCTGCTGATCGTGTTCATGGTGCTGGCCCTGGTCGCCGTGGGCGCTCTGTTGGTCAAGCTCCAGAACGACGACAAGGGCAAGGCGGTGGCGTCGGGCTCGTCCGGCGGGATCTCGGCCCCGACGGGCTCCAAGCTCGTCACCGGCAAGGACTCCTATCTGCAGCCGACCCGCCTGGCGGCCGAGCTGCGCGACATCGACCGGCGCGCCGGCGGCACCGCGCGCATCGTCGACCTGCGCCTCGACGGCAACACCTTCTCGGCCTCCTACGCCGACCGCGACGACAACCGGGTCACGCTGACCAAGACCCCCACGTTCACCAGCCGCAGGACGATCCCGATCGCCGTCACCTCCGTCGTCCCGAGCAGCCGGATCAACACGCAGGTGCCGCTGCGGCTCGTCAACGCCGTACGCGAGCGCACCGGGGCGAAGCCGCAGGACATCGACTACGTCGTCTTCTCGGCCACGTTCGCCAAGTTCGGCTCGGCGTGGAGCGTCTTCCTGAACAAGGGCCCCGCGGCCCAGCGCCAGTTCGTCGCCGACATCGACGGGCGCGACCTACGCCACCCGGGCGAGCAGACCCCGGCGGTGAAGCGCCGGCAGCAGCAGCGGACGGCCTGCCTGCAGCGCGCCCGCAGCGCGGCGCAGGCGACGAGGTGCCTGACGTGAGCGGCGGGCGCTACTGGTCCTGCGTGATCGTCGCGTTCGCGGCGTGCATCGGCGGCCTCATGCTGGGCGCGTACGCGATCCACGAGATCGTGCAGATCGGGACCTGCGCCTCCGGCGGTCCGTACGTGTCGCGGCGGCCCTGCCCGCCCGGGACCGAGCTCAAGATCCTCGCCATCTTCGGCGCACTCGGTCTGCTGTTCCTTGGGCGGATCGTGTGGGCCTTCCGCGGCCGCGGAGACGACGGCTTCGGCGACTTCCGGTTCGGCAGCGCGCTCTGGGTCGTCGGCTGGCTGACGCTCGACGGGACGATGCTCGTGGCCGCCTTCGGTCCGGCGGCCCCCAGCAACGCCTCCGGCTGGCAGCTGGCGGCGATCATCAACGCCGCCGTGGGCATCCCCATCGGCCTGGCGCCGCTGGTGATGCTGTTCAGCCGGCGGGCGAAGACGGACACGGCCGAATGGCTGATGCGCGACGGGTCGCGCGCGCCCGGGGAGGTGACCGCCGTGGAGGACACCGGTATCACGATCAACGAGAACCCCCGGGTGACGATCACCGTGCGCGTCGACGCTCCGGGCCAGGCGCCCTTCGACATCCGCAAGACCTTCACGGCGTCGCGGGTCGACCTGCCGCGGCGCGGCGACCGCTGCACGGTCTTCTACGACCCCAACGACCATTCGCGCACGGCGATCACCTTCGACCCGGTGCCGGCCGGGGCGACAGCGCCGGCCGCTCCGGGCGCGGTCCCGACCTCGCTCGGCGGCTCGCCGTCGGCGACCTGGGACCCCACCGCCGCGAAGCCGGCCCGGTCGCAGGCGACGCCCACGCGCGCCGGCGCCACGGCTACGGCGGACGACGTCGCCGAGCGCCTGCGCAAGCTCGACAAGCTGCGCGACGACGGCGTGATCACGCCGGCCGAGCACACCGTCGAGCGCGCGCGCATCCTCGACCAGCTCTGACGGTCGGGCGAGGCGCCACGGGGTGCTGCCGGGCCACGTCGGGCGGGCCTTCCGCGCCACTGGCTGGCCGGCCAGCATGGGGTACGCTTCGACCCTGCGACCGAGTGAAGGAGAGTCCATGGCGACCGTCGAGTCCAAGCCCGCTGCCACGTCGACGAACGGCGCCGCGGGGATCCCCGTCGAGAACCCTGCGACCGGCGAGGTGATCACCACCGTTCCGGCGATGTCCGCGGAGGAGGTCAAGGGGCTCGCGGCGCGCGCCCGCAAGGCGCAGCCGGAGTGGGAGGCGATGGGCTTCGACGGCCGCGCGAAGGTCCTGCGCCGCGCCCAGAAGTGGGTGACCGACAACAACGAGCGGATCATCGACGTGATCGTGTCCGAGACCGGCAAGACCTACGAGGACGCCCAGCTCGCCGAGATCTCCTACGCCGCCAACGCCTTCGGCTTCTGGGCCAAGATGGCGCCGGAGTACCTGGAGGACGAGCGCGTGAAGTCCTCGCAGCTGTTCGTCAAGGGCGCCAAGCTGATCGTGCGCTACAAGCCCCTCGGCTTGGTCGGCGTGATCGGTCCCTGGAACTACCCGCTGACCAACTCCTTCGGTGATTGCATCCCGGCGCTGGCGGCCGGGAACGCCGTGATCCTCAAGCCGTCCGAGATCACGCCGCTGACGTCGCTCCTCATGGCCGACATGCTGCGCGAGTGCGGGCTTCCCGACGACGTGTACCAGGTCGCCACCGGCTACGGGGAGACGGGCGGCGCGCTGGTCGACGAGGCCGACTTCATCATGTTCACGGGCTCGACCAAGACCGGGAAGAAGGTCGCCGAGCGCGCGGCGCAGACGCTAACGCCGGTCGGCCTCGAGCTCGGCGGCAAGGATCCGATGATCGTCCTCGCCGACGCCGATCTCGAGCGCGCGGCCAACGGCGCCGCCTTCTACTCGATGCAGAACGCCGGCCAGACCTGCATCTCGGTGGAGCGGGTGTACGTCGAGGAGCCGGTCTACGACGAGTTCGTCACCAAGGTGCGCGACAAGGTCGGCGCCCTGCGGCAGGGCAGCCCGGCGGGCGGCCCCGGCTCGGTCGACGTCGGCGCGCTGATCTTCCCGCCGCAGCTCGACATCATCACCGACCACGTCCAGGACGCCGTCGACAAGGGCGCCAAGATCGAGGTCGGCGGCCATTCCAAGACGGAAGGCGGGCGCTTCTACGAGCCCACGGTGCTCACGGGCGTGGACCACTCGATGAAGGCGATGACCGAGGAGACCTTCGGGCCGACGCTGCCGATCATGAAGGTCAAGGACGCCGACGAGGCGGTCAAGATGGCCAACGACTCCCAGTACGGCCTCGCGGCATCGGTGTGGACCAAGGACACCGCCAAGGGCGAGGCGGTCGCGCGCCGGATCGAGGCCGGCGCCGTGTGCGTCAACGACGCGATGCTCAACTACGCCGCGCTCGAGCTGCCCATGGGTGGCTGGAAGGAGTCCGGCCTGGGCTCGCGCCACGGCGCGGGCGGCATCCGCAAGTACTGCGCCCAGCAGACGATCCTCGTCAAGCGCCTCGCCCCGAAGCGCGATATCCACATGTTCCCGTACAAGGCCAAGACCACGCGCCTGATCGGGCGGGTCTTCAAGTTCCTGTACGGCCGCGGCAAGCGCGCCTGACATCGCCGCCGCCGAAACCTAGGATGCCGCGATGCTCGCCATCGCGCTCGGGTTGGGGTCGTCCCTGTTCTGGGGTTTGGCCGACTTCGGCGGCGGCCTCCAGAGCCGGCGCTACCCCGTCGTCGCCGTTCTCTTCGTCTCGCAGGCGGTCGGCCTCGCCGGCATCGCCGTTGTCGTCGCGCTGAGCGGCGACCCGGCGCCGCCGCTCGGCGATTTGTGGCCCGCCGCGGCCGGAGGCATCGGGGGGCTGATCGCGCTCGCGGCCTTCTACCGCGCGCTGGCCATCGGGACGATGAGCATCGTCGCGCCGATCTCGGCCACCGGTTCGGCGGTGCCGGTGATCGTCGGGCTGGCCACCGGGGAGCGCCCGAGCGCGCTGCAGCTCGTCGGCATCCTCGCGGCCGGCGCCGGCGTCGTGCTGGCGTCGCGCGAGGCGCCGCATGAGGACGAGGCGCGCGCCCGAGCCGGCCGCGCCAGCATCGGCCTGGCGCTGGTGGCCGCGCTCGGCTTCGGCGCGTTCTTCGTCGGGATGGACCGGGCGGCGGACGTCGACGTGCTCTGGGCGATGCTGGCCGCCCGAGTGGCCGATGCCGCGCTGCTGGTCCCCGTCGCGATCGTCCTGCGGCCCGCGCTGCATATCCCGCCGCGCGGGCTCGCGGTCCTGGCGGTGATCGGCATCCTCGACCTCACCGCCAACGGGCTCTATGCGTGGGGAACGACGCAGGGGCTGCTCAGCGTCGTCGCTGTGCTGGGCTCGCTCTACCCCCTGGCCACGGTCCTGCTGGCGCGCGCGGTGCTCGGCGAGCGGATCCGCCGCGTCCAGGAGATCGGAGTCGTGGGTGCGCTGACGGGAGTGGTGTTGATCGCCGCGGGCTAGCCCGTCACCGCAGCCGGACGCCGAGGAGGCGTTCGAGCTGAGGAACGGTGTCCTGCGCATCGGTGTGGTGCACGGTGGCCATCCCGAGCTCGCGGGCGGGCTTGAGGTTGCCCGGCAGGTCGTCCACGAACACGCAGGCCGCGGGCTCGAGGCCGATCGCCTTGGCGCCCAGTTCGTAGATCCGGGGATCCGGCTTGCGTACGCCGACCTCCGCGGAGATCACCACCCCTTCGAACAGGACGGGGAACTGCGAGCGGTCGTAGCGACCCTTGCCCCACGAGTTCGAGACGAGCCCGGTATGCACCCCGGCGTCCTTCGCGGCACGCACGGCGTTCATCATCGCGTGGTCCGCTCGCATGCCGCCGAACAGGCGGTCGATGAGGCCGGCCGGCTCCTTCACCCCGATCACGGCGGCGAAGCGCGGTTCGAACTCCTCCTCGGTCAGGGTGCCGACCTCGAGGTCGAACAGCAACTGGCGCGCCTCGGCGTTCGACCGAAAGTGCGTCGCGACCAGATCGGGGTCGAGTCCCTCGACGCGGCAGAACGCCTGGAAGCTGGCGAAGACGTTGGTCGTCAGGACGCCGCCGTAGTCAACCAGCAGTCCCTGTCGGAGCTCGCTCTCCTCACTCGCCATGGGCCACGTCCCACGCACGGCGCGCGATCTCCGGGACGCCCTCGTCGAGCATCTTGAAGAACGGGTCGTCCGTCGTGCCGGCCAGCAGGCGCTTGTAGGAGCCCTCGAGGAAGACGGCCGACTTCCACAGTGCGAGCGTCTGATACCAGCGCACGTCGGACATCGAGCGTCCGGAGCCCTGCTCGTAGCGGGCGATCAGCTCGGCGCGCGTCGGAAACCCCTCGCGCGTGGTGACGGCGGCGAGAGAGAAGAGCGTGCCGGAGTCGTCGCCGGGCTCGGGGTACGTGGCCGTGAGATAGCCGACGTCCGCCAGCGGATCGCCGATCGTGGCCAGCTCCCAGTCGAAGATCGAGACCAGGCGGGCGGGGGCGCCCGGCGCGAACATCGTGTTCCCGAGACGGTAGTCGCCGTGCACGATCGTGGCCGGCCCCGAGTCGGGGAGATTGGAGCGCAGCCACTCCGTGGTGCGCTCGAGGATGTCCACTTCGCGCGTCTTGTTGTGCTCCCAGAGCCCCGAGAAGCGCCGGAGCTGGCGCTCGAGATAGCCCGTCGGCTTCCCGTAGCCCTCCAGCCCGCACGCGCGCCAGTCGACCGCGTGGATCTCGACCAGCGAGTCGATCAGCTCCTCGGCCATGCGGGCGCGCTCGGCCGGCGTGTCGAGCGGCTCGGGGATCGCGGTCGTGACCACGTCGCCCTCGACGAGCTCCATCACGTAGAACGGCGCGCCGATGACGGTATCGTCGTCGCAGGCGACCAGCACCCGCGGCGTGCGCACGTCGGCGTCGGCGACGGCGGTCAGGAGCTGCGCCTCGCGCAGCACATCGTGCGCCGAGGGGGGCAGCGGTGGGCGCGGG
>DASYIJ010000115.1:0-8919 GCA_035997675.1 Solirubrobacteraceae bacterium | reverse complement strand
CATGGCGCGGCTGATCGACGACCGTCCTGATTTCCGTCCGCGGGCATGGATGGACGAGCTTCCTCCGCTCGACGCGTTCGGAACCCTGATCTTCCAGGTCGCGGGTCAGCAGCTTTCCGTCAGCGCGACGCGAACGATCGTATCTCGCATCGAGCAGCACTTCGGAGGGCATCTGCCGTCACCCGCGGAGCTTCTCGCCGCCGATCCGCACGCACTCCGCGCCAGCGGCATGTCGACTCGCAAGGGCGAAACGCTGCGGGCGCTCGCCGAGCGGTTCGTCGACGGACGCCTGAGCGACGAGGTGCTCTCGCGAATGACCGACGCCGAGGTCGAGGCGACCCTGACCGAGGTGCCGGGAATCGGACCATGGACCGCCCGCGGCTTCCTACTCGTGGGTCTCGATCGGCCAGACGTGTTCCTCTCCGGCGATCTCGCGCTGCGGCGAGCGGTGCAACGGGTCTACGGATTCGACCACCCGCCGACCGACGAGGAGATGGCCGAGCTGGCGGATCGCTGGCGGCCGTACCGCAGCCTCGCCGTGTCCTACCTGTTCGCGTCCGAATACGAGGGGCCAACGAAATGAACTCAGTCGGACCCATCTGATGTCGGTGGCCTCGACGCAGCGTGAACCGAATCGATGGGCAGTCCTGGCCCTGCTCAGCGTCGCGCAGCTGATGGTCGTTCTGGACGCGACGATCGTGACCATCGCGATCCCCTCGGCGCAGAACGCGCTGCACTTCTCGACCGACAGCCGGCAGTGGATCATCACCGCCTACGCACTGGCGTTCGGCAGCCTCCTGCTGCTGGGGGGCAAGCTCAGTGATCTGTTCGGGCGCAAGTGGACCCTGATCGCCGGCCTGGTCGGGTTCTCGATCGCCTCGGCGATCGGCGGTCTAGCCCAGTCCTTCGGCGTGCTCGTGGCCGCCCGAGCGCTCCAGGGAGCATTCGGGGCGCTCCTCGCCCCGTCGGCGCTGGGGTTGCTGACGGTGACCTTCGAGGGATCTCCCGACCGGCCCACAGCGTTCGGGATCTTCGGTGCGATCGCCGGCGGTGCCGCCTCGCTCGGCTTGATACTCGGCGGCGCGCTCACCCAAGTCTTGTCCTGGCGCTGGTGCCTGTACGTCAACCTGGTGATCGCCGTGCCTACGACGATCGTGGCGTTGCGCCTGCTGGTCAATCACACGGCTCCGGAGCGGGATCCGATCGACATACCCGGGGTTCTCACCTCGGCGCTGGGCCTGTTCGCGCTGGTCTACGGGTTCTCCAACGCGGCGACCCACTCCTGGACGGCCACGGCCACGATCGTGGCGCTCGTCGCCAGCGCCGTGCTCCTGACGGCGTTCGTGCTGATTGAGCGCCGAGCCAAGCATCCGTTGCTGCCTCTGCACATCATCTGGGACCGGGCCCGCGGCGGCGCGTACACCACGCTCGCGCTGGCCGGCGCGGGCATCTTTGCGGTATCGCTGTTTCTCACCTACTTCCTGCAGCAGCAGCTCGGGATGTCGCCGCTCACCACCGGACTGGCGTTCCTCCCGATGACCGGCGTTCTGGTGGTCACCTCGACCACCGTGCAGACCCGAGTGATCCAACGCACCGGGGTAAAGCCGCTGGTGCTCGCCGGCATGACGCTCGGGGCGAGCGCCATGTTCCTGTTGACGCGCCTGACGCCCGGCTCGGGCTACGCCGCCAATGTCCTTCCCGGCCTGCTCGTCCTCGGCGTCGGGATGGGATGCATCTTCGCGCCGGCGTTCTCCACCGCGACTCTAGGCGTGGAGGGACGCGAAGCCGGGATCGCCTCAGCGATGGTCAACACCTCCCAGCAGGTCGGCGGCTCGGTCGGCACCTCCCTGCTGAGCACGATCTTCGCCAGCGCCGTCGCCAGCTACACGGCCGATCACCTCCACACCACCGGCCTGGCAAACGCCGCGGCAGTTCACGGCTACACCACGGCGTTCTGGTGGGGGGTCGGAATCTTCGCCCTCGGCCTCCTTCTGGCGATCATGATCCTGCCCGGCCCGGCCAAGCGTCGCGTGCCCACCGTCAAGGCTGCGCTCGCCCGCCACGCGATCGGCAACTGCCACCACTCCGATGCTGCGGATGGCGCCCGGCATGTGGTTGGCGCTACGACGGGTGCTGCGGGGCGATGAGTAGCGGCCGCTCGGTGTGCGGCCAAGGTTCACGGCCTTCAACTGTCGGCCAAGTCGCCCAGCATGCGGGCCAGGTCCATTTCCGCGTCTCGGGTCTGGAAGCCGCGTTTCATCGCGGCTTGGGTCCGGCTTTGCGCCTCGGGGTCGTGCGCGCTCTCGGCGAAGAGATCGGAATCGCGACGGAAGTCCTCGGCCGGGGCGAGCGCGATCGCGTTGACCCGGTCCTTGACCGCGACACGGCCGGCGGCCGGAAAGCCGGCGATCCGATGCGCGAGCGAGCTGACGAAGCTGCCGAGCTCGGCGGCGGGCAACGCGCGATTGATCCAGCCGTACCGTTCCGCCAGCTGAGCGTCGTAGTCCTCCGCGCTCAACAGGACCTCGAGTGCTCGGCCGCGGCCCATTAGGCGCGTGAGATGTTGGATTGCGCCTCCGCCGGGGATCAGACCGAACCCCGTCTCGGGCTGGCCAAAGATCGCTGACTCCTGCGCGGCAAAGCGCATGTCGCACGCGAGCACGAACTCGCTGCCGGCGCCGCGTACGCGACCCTCGATCTGCGCGATGGTGACGAGGCGGCTTTCGCTCAGATGACGAAACAGGAGGGCGATCGACGCTTCGCCGGTCAGCTTCGCCGCCTCCGCCCGGTACTCATCTATCCGGGTCACGTCGACGTGGGAGATGAAGTAGTCGGAGTCAGCACTGGCGAACACGAGCACCTGGACGGCGTCGTCGGCCTCGGCTCGCTGAATGAGCGAGACCAAGTCGCGGACCAGCTCGGGTCCCAAAAGATTCATCGGCGGCGCCGCTATCTCCGCGAATAGCACCGACCCTTCCGTGCGTACAGTCAGCGTCTCCAAATCCACGGCATCTCCTCGGCGGTTTCTTGAGGTGTTGGCGTGTTCATTCTCACCCATCATCCGGGTGATCCGGAGCGTCCCGAGTGACGCACGGACTTCGCGCGAAGCGGGAGCGCCGCACGTCCGTGCGCCCGCGGCCGATACCCTCACGACTCCGGCAGCCCGGCGACCTCGAGCGAGTCGTTTGACCTCAATGGACAGCCATCGCCCCGGCGTCACCGACTTCGTCCACATCGGACTCGTCGTCGAGGACCTCGACGAGACAGTCCGGTTTCTCGCGCTGCTCGGCTTCGACTGCGGCGAGCCTGGGCGGTTCAGCGGGGAGTGGATCGACCGGATCATTGATCTCGAGAACGTGACCGTCGAAGTCGTGATGGCTCGCACCCCCGACGGCAGCGACATGTTCGAGGTGGTGCGCTTCCACTCGCCCTCCGCCAGCGCTCAAGAGCCGGCGCCGGCGGCGAACCGACCTGGGCTCCGGCACGTCGCCTTCAAGGTCGACGACGTGCGTGGCGTCGTCGACCGCGTCCGAGAGGCCGGCTGGGAAACGGTCGGGGAGATCGTCGACTACGAGAACACCTTTCTCCTCTGCTACGTCCGCGGACCCGAAGGCCTGATCGTCGAACTCGCCGAGCGGCTCGACCGCGCGCCGGACTGACCCGTATCGCAACCGCCGTGGCGAACGGCAGAACCTGCCGTTTTGCAGGCCTTTTACTCATGCCGGAGGAGGGACTCGAACCCCCGACACGCGGATTATGATTCCGCTGCTCTAACCGACTGAGCTACTCCGGCGGGGGTTCGCGAGTCTAGCGTCGGGTTGCGCCCGCGCGAACGGCGCCGCTACCAGGTGCCGGTCTGCTTGCAGCCGGCGTCGCCAGGGGTGGTGCAGGTGCGCGTGAGGGTGCCGTTCTTGTCGCGCGAGATCGTGAAGTTGTTGCCGCTGAGCGAGTACGCGGTGACGTCGAAGCTGTCTGACTTGGCGCCCGACACGTTGGCCTGACCCGGAGCGCCGCCGTAGACGAAGCCGAGCTGATCGCCGCCGGCGCTGAGCTCCGCCAGCGTGTCGCACTGCATGTAGTCGGACTTCTCCGTGCTGCACGCCTCGACCTGGCCCGCAAGGTTGCGGGCGTTGCTCTTGGCGTTGGCGTCCTGGCCGCGGCGGCCCTGGCCGGCGAACATCGGCAGCGCGATCGCCGCCAGGATCCCGATGATGAGCATGACGACCAGCAGCTCGATGAACGAGAAGCCGCGGTCGTCATCGACGACGGCCGGCATTTCGGCGGAGGGCTGGACGGTTCGCGAGTCCATGACGCACGGGCATGTCCGCGTCCGTGCGAACCGCCCGTGACATCATCGGCCGACGCACCGGTTTCCTAGACCCCTGTGCGCGCCATGACCGATCTCGAACACGCCGTCGACACCGTCATCGCCGACTGCCTGCGGGTGGCCGCCGGGGAGAACGCGCTCGTCATAGTCGACGCGGCAACTCGCCAGCTCGGCGATGCCCTGCGGGATAGGGCGGCGGCGTCCGGTGCCGACGCGGTCCTCGCCGTGATCGACGAGCGCGAGGCCGACGGGACCGAGCCGCCGCCGCCGGTGGCCGCCGCGTTGGCGGCCGCCGACGTGTTCGTCGCCCCGACCTCGCGATCGCTCTCGCACACGCGCGCGCGCAAGGCAGCGTCCGACGCGGGCGCCCGCGGCGCCACCATGCCCGGGGTCACGGTCGACATGCTCGCCCGCGTGATGGCGGTGGACTTCGTCACTCTGCGGGCGCGCAGCTCCGCGGTCGCCCGCGCGGTGACCGACGCTGGCGAGGCGCACGTCACGTGCCCGCGGGGATCCGACTTCCGGCTCGACCTGACCGGCCGCACCGGCATATCCGACGACGGCGACCTCTCCGCGCCCGGTGCCTTCGGCAACCTGCCCTGCGGCGAGGGCTTCATCGCGCCGGCCGGCGGAGAGGGGACGCTGATGGCCTCGTCGCTCGCGTCGATCGGGCTGGCTTCCGAGCCCGCGCGGCTCACGGTCCGCGACGGTCGACTGGTGGATGCGACCGGCCCGGAGGGGGAGCGTCTGCTCGAGGCGCTGCGCGCCCACGGCGACGCCGGGGTCAACCTCGCCGAGCTCGGCATCGGGACGAACGACCGCGCGACACTGACCGGCAACGTCCTCGAGGACGAGAAGATCCTCGGAACCGTGCACGTGGCCTTTGGCGCCAGCGCGGGGATCGGCGGGACGGTGGCGGTCCCGATTCATCTCGACGTGGTCGTCCTCGACGCGACGCTCACGGTGGGCGGGAAACCGATTCTCGAGGCCGGCCGACTCGTCGTCGACGCGTGACGACGCTCCTCGCCGTCCCCAACGTGTCCGAGGGGCGCGACGCCGCGGCCCTCGACGCGATCGGCGCCGCCTTCGCGGCGGGCGGCGCGCGCGTGCTGGACGTGCACGCCGACGCCGATCACCACCGCGCGGTGTTCACGCTCGCCGGGGCGCCCGGCGAGCTCGCCCCGGCGGTGCTCGCGGGGGCACGCACCGCACTGGAGCGCGTCGACGTCTCGGCGCACGACGGCGTCCATCCCCGGGTGGGTGCGCTCGACGTGGCGCCGATCGTCCACCTCGACGACGCCGCACGGGGTGCGGCGTGCGCGGAGGCGCTGGTGCTCGGCGACCTGCTCGGCCGTGAGCTCGATCTACCGGTGCTCCTGTACGGCGCGCTCGCGGGGGGGCGGACCCGAGCGGAGCTTCGCCGCGGGGGCGCCGACGCCCTCGGCGACCGGCTGCGCCATGGCGAGCTGCACCCGGACTTCGGCCCCGGCGAGCGCCATCCGACGGGCGGCGTGGCGCTCGTCGCGGCGCGCCCGCCGCTGGTCGCGTTCAACCTCGAGCTGGCACCGCCGGCGACCCTGGACGACGCGAGGCGGATCGCCGCCGGCATCCGCGAGGGCGGCTCCGAGGGCCTGGCCGGCGTGCGGGCGCTGGGGCTCGAGCTGGCACAGCGCCGGATCGCCCAGGTCTCGACCAACGTCGAGGACCCGCGCGCCACGCCGCTGCGCGCCGTGGTCGAGGCCGTGCGCGCGCACGCTCCCGTCGCGGCGGTGGAGCTCGTCGGCCTCGCGCCGGCGGTCGCGTTCGCCGACTTCCCCGACGACGTCCCGATCCCGGGCTACGACCCGGCGCGGCATCACATCGAACGCGTCCTCGACCACTAGGCTTGTAAGCCACATGGCCCAGACGAAGCGCAAGCGACGCTCCAAGCACCGTGGCACCGCCGCCGGCACGATCGAGTCGCGCGGGCGCACCGGCCGCAAGCCCGACCCGAAGGAGCGCGGCGCCAGCAAGCAGGAGATCTCGCGCCAGAAGCGGCTCGAGCGCCTCGACCGCCCGCCGACCTGGAAGAGCGCCGGCCAGCGCGCGCTCATCGCCGCCGCCGTGTTCCTCGTCGCGGTGCTCGTGCTGTTCAAGCAGCAGCCGGGCGCGGCCATCAGCCTGGCCGCCTTCATGGTGCTCATCTACCTCCCGATGGGCTACTACACCGACCTGTTCCTGTATCGCCGCCGCCAGCGCAAGAAGGCGCTGGAGAAGCAGAAGCCGCGCGACAAGGAGGCGTGATGGACGTCCGCAGCTTCACGGTCGGCATGGTGAGCGAGAACTCCTACTTCGCGAGCCCGGACGGCTCGTCGCAGGCGATCGTGATCGACCCCGGCGAAGAGGAGGATCGACTGCTCGGGGCCATCGAGGAGCTCGGACTCGATGTCCAGGCGATCCTTCTGACGCACACGCACTTCGACCACGTGGGCGCGGTAGCGCCCGTCGCCCGCGCCACCGGCGCGCCGGTCTACTGCCCGCAGCTCGAGGTGCCCGTGCTGGCGGACATCATGAGCTTCGTCCCGTGGCCCGGGTTCGGCCCGTACGAGTCCTACGATGCCGACGAGACCGTCTCGGGCGGGGAGCGCCTCTCGCTCGCCGGCTTTGACATCGACGTCCTGTTCACGCCCGGCCACAGCCCCGGCCACGTGACCTATTCGATCCCCGCCGAGCGCGCGCTGTTCTCGGGCGACGTCCTGTTCGAGGGCTCGATCGGCCGTACCGACCTGCCCGGCGGCGACGCGCCGACCCTCTTCCGCTCGATCGCCACGCTGGTCGACGGCTTCCCGCCCGAGACGACGGTCTACCCCGGGCACATGGGGATCACCACGCTCGGCCGCGAGTCGGCGACGAACCCGTTCCTGCTGGAAATCGCCGCCGAGCGGTGAGCCCGGAGAAGCTCCAGGCGCCGCGCGGCACGTTCGACGTGCTGCCCGAACAGGCGGCGGCGCGCGCGGCCATCGAGCGCGAGGCGCGCCGGATCCTGGAGCCCGCGGGGTACGGGCGCATCGAGACGCCGACCTTCGAGGCGACGGAGCTGTTCGCCCGCGGGGTGGGGGGCAGCACCGACGTCGTGCGAAAGGAGATGTACACCTTCGAGGACGGTGGCGGTCGGTCGCTCACGCTTCGGCCGGAGGGAACGGCGCCGATCTGCCGCGCCTACATCGAGCACGGCATGCACAAGCTTCCCCAGCCCGTGCGCCTGTGGTACCTGTCGAGCTTCTTCCGCTACGAGGCGCCGCAGGCCGGCCGCTTCCGGCAGTTCTGGCAGGTCGGGATCGAGGCGATCGGCTCGGACGATCCGGCCGTGGACGCCGAAACCATCCTGCTGCTCGCCGAGCTCCTCGACGCGGTCGGCGCGCGCGGCGTGCGCCTGCGGATCTCCTCCCTCGGCTCGCCGGAGGTTCGCGCGGCCTACCGCACCGACCTGCAGGCCTACCTGCACGAGCACGAGGCGGCCCTCTCGTCCGAGGTTCGTGAGCGCATCGATCTCAACCCGCTCCGGGCGTTCGACGCCGACCACGCGGGAACCCGAGAGGTGATGGAGGGCGCGCCCCGCCTCCTCGACCGCCTCACCGGCGAGGACGCCGAGCACTTCGCCGAGGTGCGGGCGCTGCTGGATCGGGCGGACCTCGCCTACGAGGTGGACCCCACCCTCGTGCGCGGCCTGGACTACTACACGCGCACGGTTTTCGAGTTCGAGAGCGAGGCGCTCGGCGCGCAGTCCGGGGTCGGCGGCGGCGGGCGCTACGACGGGCTGGTGGAGGCCCTTGGCGGGCCGCCCGCTCCCGGGTGCGGGTGGGCCGCCGGCATCGAGCGGATCCTGCTGGCCTCCGACGACGCGGCGGGCGCGGTCTCGGGCCCACCGACCGTCGCGCCTCCGGTCGACCTGTTCGTCGCATTCGCGGACCCGGCCGAGCGCGTCGAGGCCTTTGGGATCACGGTCGAGGCGCGGCGGGCGGGCCTCGGCGCGCAGATGGAGCTCGCGGGCCGCTCGCTGAAGGGCCAGCTCAAGCAGGCCGACCGGGTCGGGGCGCGCTTCGTGGCGATCCTCTCGTCGGAGGGCGCGGCACTCAAGGACATGGAATCCGGCGAGCAGCGCGATGTGGAGCCGGCGGCCGTGGTCCGCGACGTGCTGCGCGGCCGGGGAGCCGCGTGAAGCCGCCGCGCGCCAACGCGTACCGCGACGCCTGGACCGGAACGGTCGACGCGTCCCGGGCGGGCGACGAGGTCCGCGTGGCCGGGTGGGTGCACCGGCGTCGCGACCACGGCGGGCTGATCTTCATCGACCTGCGCGACCGCACCGGCCTGCTCCAGGTCGTATTCCACCCGGACACCGCGCCCGAGGCCCACGCCGCAGCCCACAAGCTGCGCGCCGAGGACGTCGTGTCGGTCGTCGGGGTCGTCGTGCGGCGCGAGGAGGGGACGGTCAACCCCAACCTCGCGACGGGTGAGATCGAGCTGTCCGCGCGCGGGCTCGAGGTGCTGGCGGACGCCGAGACGCCGCCTTTCGAGATCATCGACACCGGCAAGCCGGATCTCGCTGCCGACCC
>DASYIJ010000086.1:0-11088 GCA_035997675.1 Solirubrobacteraceae bacterium | reverse complement strand
CCAGCGCAGATAGCGCATGAACGACGCCGGCGTGAACGGGGGAGGGAGGTCCGGGTTGTTCGCGCCGACCACCACCGCGGCGTAGAGCGCGCGCGGCGTCAGCATCAGCAGCTCGCGCGAGCCGCGCACGGCCGATGCCCGGCGGGCGAGCAGCCGCGGCGCCAGCACGTGCAGCTCGCTCGCGCCGAGGCTGCTTGCGCGCCGGGCATCGGCGGTGCGGGGCTCCCGCGAGCTGTTGATGCTGGCGCCCCGGGCCCTGTACGCGGCGGTCGTCGTGGGCGCGAACAACCCGGAGCTGCCTCCCCCGTTCACCCCGGCCTCGTTCATGCGCTACCTGCGCTGGGCGTGGCTGGCGCAGGGCGCCGCGCAGTACCTGTCGGGCCAGGTCTCCCACCTGCGACCGGCGATCGCGCGGCGGCTGCACGAGGGCGGTCGCCCCGCCTTTCCGCCCGGCATGCGCGACGCCGCCCTGCTCGGGGGCACGGTCTTCGATCTCCTCGCGCGCGAGGAGGGCGGCCGCGCCGCCGTCAGCCTCGCCTCCCGCCCACTGCACCCCGACGGCGCGGAGGCGGCCCTCGTCCGGGCGTTCGGCGGGCGCGACATCGCCCACACCGCGTCGGCGTGGCGGGCCTATCTCGAACGGCTCACGGCCGCCCAGTGATCAGATCAGCTCGGTGCCGAGCCAGGCGATGACCGCGACCAGCGCGCACGCCGCCAGCAGGCCCGCCAGCAGCCGCAGGGGACGCACGCCGTCGCCGGACGCGTTCGAGGGGAGCATCTCGGCCTCGAGCAGCACCTCCCGCGCGGTCGGGGCGCCGGACGCGGGGACCATCACGTCGCGCGGCCCGGCCGCCAGGTAGTCGGGCACGTCGAAGCCGCGCGACCGTCGCAGCAGCGACGGAACGCCCTCCTCGAGCAGCATGCCCTGGATGAACTCGGCCTCCGCCTGGTTGCGCCCGCCCGCCACACGCACCAGGTCGCCCTCGGCGTACTGCGGCTTGATCTTGCGGGCGCGCTCGTGGCGGTCGGTGGTCGGCGCCTCCGTGCCCTGCGCCCCGGCATAGACGAGCGGCATCCCGCACTTGGGACAGAAGCGCTCGTCCAGCGAGTGCGTCGTCGCGCACGACGGACACGCGAGCGGCTGGCTCATCATGCCTCGACCTCGAGTTCGGCCTCCGTGATGCCCCCGTCGACGATGCGGTAGGCCCGCACGGCGGGCTCCCCGGCCGCCAGACCGACGATCACGTAGAGGGCGTGCGGGTGAAACGCGAGGTTGACGTCCGTCTGCGACGGATAGGGAGCGCTGCGCGTATGCGAGTGGTAGATCGCGCCGAGCTCGCGGCCGGCGCCGTCGATCGCCATCTCGATGCGGTACTGGTCGGCCGGGTCGATCTCGTACCGCAGTGGGCTGGCGGCGGCGTTGACGGCCGGATGGACCTCGACCGCCCGCCCGTTCTCGGAGGCGACCATGCCGACGCACTCGTTGGGCGCCTCGCGCTGTGCATGGGCGACGATTTCGTCCAGCAGCGCCCGCGAAATCTTCATGCGGGCGAGGCTAGCAACGCGGTGTTCTGAGAACGGAGAACTGAGAACTGAGAACTACTTCGGCAACGGTGCCTTGGGCTCCGGCGCCTTCTCCTCGTCCCGCTGTTCTTCGTGCTCCCCGCTCAGCGAGCTTCTGAACTCGCGCATTCCCTTGCCCAGCGAGCGGCCCACCTCGGGCAGCTTCTTGGGGCCGAGGACGATCAGAGCGACGGCCAGCACGACGACGAGCTCGAGTGGTCCGACCTGAAAGGGCATGGCAACAGGCTACTCCCTACCTCACGACGACCGTGCCGCTCATGAACGGGTGGAACGTGCACGTGTACTGGAACGTGCCCGCCTTGGAGAAGGTGACCTTCTTCGACTGACCCTGGTTGAGCGTGCCGGTGTCGAAGGCGGAGCCGGCCTTCGCCGTGGCGGTATGCGGGGCCGAGTCCGCGTTCGTCCACGTCACGGCGCCGCCGGCCTTGACCGTGATCGCCGGCGGCACGTACTTGAAGTTCGAGATCAGGACCTTCGCCGCGGGCACGGCGGCACCGCCCGCAGCCGCGCCGCTCGACGTCGTGGCCGGAGGCGACACGACGCCGCCGTTGTCGCTGGACTTGCTGGACGATCCGCAGCCCGCGGCCGCGAGCGCGGCCGCCGCCAGGACCGGCGCCAGCACGAGCGCGCCGCTATTTCGACGCCTTGGCCTTGCCGTTCTCGTATGCATTCGGTACCGGGTCCTTCCCCAGCGCCTGGCGCAGGACCACCAGGTGCTGGCCTTCGTTGGACATGATCTGCGCGCTCGTCTGGAGAAGGCGCGCCTGCTGAAGCCTCCTGGAAGCGTCGTAATAGGCCGCTACGGCCATCGTCTCGAGCTCGATGGCGAACTGGGCCACCTGGTTCTGGGTTCGCGCGCTCTTCAACGGCGCGAGCAGCTTCGCGTCGGTGCCGGACGGGGGGGTGCCGCCGAGGCTCTTCAGCGCCACCGTGAGCGCCGCGGCGTGCTCGGCCTCCTGGCGCCCGAAGAGCGTCGCGGTACGGCGAAACTGCGGCGTGAGCCCGCCGTTCTGGACGGCGGCCGCGTACGCCGCGACCGCGGTGTTCTCCAGCCGGATGGCCGACGCGAGGATCCCCGCGTCGCTCTGGGGCGCGGCGGCGAAGGCGTCGCGCACCGAGAGCAGCGCCGGAACGAGCGCCGCGCCGATCACGGCGCCCCCGGCGGCGAGGCCGCGGCGGACGGCGTCGCGCCGGGTAGCCTCGTAGGCGGCGATCGACGCGGTGTCGGTGTCGCCGTCCTCGATGATGAGCCGGTCGGACTCGCGCATGCTCACGCCCTCCCGCTGACGAACGCGGCGGGAACCTGGGGACGACCGAGCGCGCCGAGCAGCACCGATACGTGCTCGGCCTCGTTCGTGACGATGGAGGCCACCGTGGCCCGGAGGTCCGGTGAGGACAGCTTGGGCAGCGCGTCGAGGTAGGCGGCGACGGCCTCGTGCTCGATCATGTTCGCCAGCAGCAGCACCTCGCGCTGCGTACGGATCCGGGGGAAGTTGTAGGCCGTCTTCGGGCGGGACGGGTGCCCACCGAGCTGCGTCACCGCGGTGGACAGCCCGTCGGCGTGCTGCTTCTCCTGGCCGAGGAACTCGCGCGCGAGCTTGAGGAGCTCGCCCTTCAGCAGTGGCGCGCCGGCCGTGTAGGCCGCGATCGCCGTGTTCTCGAGATCGATCGCGCTGTTGAGGATCGCGATGTCGGCCGCGGTCGCCGTCTGGTTCTTGGCCTTCCCGGAGCTGCCGCCGCAGGCGGCGAGGAAGGCCGTCGACCCGCCGGCCGTCGCCACGCCCGCCGCGTGGAAGAAACGCCGGCGTGAGACCGGGTCCAACGCGAACCGCTCGAACTCCATGGAACCTCCGATTGCGTGTGCTGGTGGACAGGTGCGCCGGCGCGGCGCAGCCGGATCACTACCACCAAACGGTGGAGTCCAGATCCGCGATCTCGTCGACGGGCAGGGTGTAGATGCCCGAGGAGAGGTATTTCCAGCCGTCGTCGCAGACCACGAAAACCACGTTGCCCTCGTCCATCTCGCCGGCGATGCGCGCGGCGATCGAGGCGATCGCGCCGGAGGAGACGCCCGCGAACAGCCCCTCCTCCTCGAGCAGCTTGCGCGTCCAGATGATCGCGTCCCGGTTCGTGACGAAGATCTTTCGGTCGAGCAGGGACAGGTCGATGATCGGCGGGATGAAGCCGTCGTCGAGCGAGCGAAGGCCCTGCACCGGCTCGCCCTGCATCGGCTCGGCGGCGACGATCTTGACGGCGTCGCCCAGCTCCTCCTTCAGCCGGCGCCCATTGCCCATCAGGGTGCCGCCCGTCCCCAGCCCGGCGACGAACGCGCTCACCTCGTCGAGCTCCTCGAGGATCTCCAGCGCGGTCCCGTTGTAGTGGGCGAGCGGATTGGCTGGATTCCCGTACTGGTAGGGCATGTAGTAGGAGGCGTCGGCCTCGGCCATCTCGAGCGCCTTGTCCACGGCGCCGTTTGAGCCCTTGGCGCCCTCGCTGTAGACGATGTCCGCCCCGTACATCCGCAGAAGTTGGGTGCGCTCGGGGGTCACGTTCTCGGGCATGACCACCTTGAGCGGATAGCCCTTGCGCCGGCAGATCATCGCCAGCGAGATGCCCGTGTTGCCCGACGTCGGCTCGAGGATGGTGTGGCCCGGATCGATCGCGCCCTTCTCCTCGGCGTCCTCGATCAGTGCGCGCGCGACGCGGTCCTTGACCGAACCGGTCGGGTTGTGCGACTCGAGCTTGGCCCACACGCGTACGCCGGGCTTGGGCGAGAGCCGCTTGAGCTCCACCAGCGGCGTGTTGCCGATCGCCTGCACGATGTCGCCGTAGCGGCCACCGCACGGCTTGTTCTCGAGGGGGGACTCGAGCGCCATTACTTTACGAAGTGTAGCGATGGTCGTCGGGAGCGGCGCGCGCGTTCAGACGGCCCCGCCGGCCATCGCCGGCAGGATCACGAGCGTGTCGGACTCGCCGACGGCGGTGTCGAGCCCGTCGAGCACCCGTACGTCCTCGTCGTTGAGATAGACGTTGACGTAGCGGTTGAGCGCGCCGTCGCCCGAGAAGAGCTGGTCGGCGGTGTCGGGGTGCGCGTCGGCCACGGCGCGCAGGACCTCGCCGACGGTCGAACCTTCGGCCTCTACCTGCTTCTCGCCGCCGACGGACTGGCGCAGCACGGGTGGGATCTTCACCGACGCCATGAAGGCGCGGAGGCTACCCCGCCGCGGCGCAGAACGCTTCGTAGTCCGGGAAGACGCCGAGCTCGTCGTCGGAGATGTCGGCGGGGTCGCGCGAGCAGATGGGGCAGTCGGGATCGCGGCGGACCTTGACCTCGGTGAAGGTCGCGGCCAGCGCGTCGTAGAGCAGGAGGCGGCCGATCAGCGGGTCGCCCTCGCCGATGACGAGCTTGACGACCTCGGTCGCCTGCAGCAGGCCCATCGTGCCCGGCAGCACGCCGAGCACGCCGTTGGCTCCGCAGGACGGAGCCAGCTCGGCCGGAGGCGGCTCGGGGAACAGGCAGCGGTAGCACGGCCCGTCGTGGGGCTTGAACACCGACAGCTGCCCGTCGAAGCCCAGGATGGCCGCCGAGACGACCGGGATGTCCAGGCGCACCGATGCGTCGTTGAGCAGATAGCGGGTGGGGAAGTTGTCCAGGCCGTCGACGATCACGTCGTAGCCCTCGATGATCTCGACGATGTTGGAGGCGTCGAGCCGGACGGGGTACTTGACGACCTCGACGTCCGGGTTGATGGCGGAGATCGTCTGCTCCGCGGAGTCGACCTTGGGGACGCCGACGCGGTCCGTGGTGTGGATGACCTGGCGCTGGAGGTTGGAGAGGTCCACCTCGTCGTCGTCGACGATGCCGAGCGTGCCGACTCCGGCCGCCGCGAGGTAGAGCGCGGTGGGCGAGCCGAGGCCGCCGGCGCCCAGCAGCAGGACCTTGGCCTCGAGCAGCTTCTGCTGGCCCTCCACGCCGACCTCGGGGATCAGCAGGTGGCGGGAGTAGCGCTCGCGCTGCTCGGCGGTCAGCGCCTTGGGGACCTCGACGTCGTAGCCGCGGTCCTTCCACAGCGTGATGCCGCCGGTCATCGACTCGACGTTCTCGTAGCCCAGCAGGTCCTTGAGCGTGTGCGCGGCGAGCGCTGAGCGCTGACCCGTCTGGCAGTACAGGACCACGTGCGCGTCGTGATCGGGCACGGCGCCCTCGATGCGGGACTCCAGGTAGCCGCGGGGGACGTGCTTGGCACCCGGCAGGTGGCCGGCCTCGAACTCGTGCGTCTCGCGCACGTCGACCACCACGGCGCCGTTGCCGAGCTGCCGGCTGACGTCGCCTGGGTCGATCTCGTCGACCTGGCTGCGAATGCGCTTGATGACTTCGGGGCCTGATGGAGTCAAAGGGAAACCTGGGAAATGCCGTCGGGTTTAGTTACTTCAGGAAGTATAGCGTGGCTTCGCGGCCGCGAGTTGTCAGTTCTGAGTTCTCAGTACCGAGGGATCATGCCCCGATTCAGACGACTGTAGCGCGGGTTCGAGCCCTGGTCTGACAACTGAGAACTGAGAACCGAGAACTCAATTACGTGGGGCGCCTCCTCCCGGAAGGCGCCCCATATCTCAGGCCCTATGCTGCGTTGCAAGCCGCCGCCCCGCGTCGTGCGGATACGTTTGTTGACTTGCTCGCTGGAGGAGTATCGCCGCGGACGGGCTATGGCGATATCGGGTCCAGACCCCATCTTGGTCCTCACCCCTCCGGATCGGACGCAGACGCATGAAGAGACTCTCGCTGTTCAGCCAGATCCTGGCGATCAACGCCCTGCTGGTGACGGCCACCGTCTTCGTCGCCGCCGTGGCGGTCGACCTGTCCGTCTCGGATGCCGGCCGGCGCCGCGAGTTCGCCGTGCTCGTGCTGGCGCTCCTCGTGTCGCTGCTGGCGAATGCGCTGCTGCTGCGCCGGCGCCTGCGACCGCTCGAGCGGCTGATCCGCTCGATGGAGGAGGCCGACCTGACGAGCGGCAGCGGGCGCGCGGAGGTGTCGCGGGCCGACGCCGACGAGGTCGTCCGCCTGCAGGCCGCGTTCAACCGCATGCTCGCCCGGCTCGAGGCGGAACGCCGCGAGGCCGCGCACGGTGTGCTGCGAGCGCAGGAACAGGAGCGCCAGCGCGTGGCGCAGGACCTCCACGACGAGGTCAATCAGGCGCTGACGGCGATCCTCCTGCGCCTGGAGGCATCCATGCAGCAGGCCCCGCCGCCGCTGCGCCGCGAGCTGCAGACGACCAAGGACCTCGCGACCCAGGCGATGGAGGAGCTGCTGCACCTCGCGCGCGAGCTGCGCCCGACGGCGCTCGACGACCACGGGCTGCTCCCGGCGCTGCGCACGCAGGTGTCCGACTTCGCGGAACGTACCGGGGTCGACGCCCAGTTCCACCGGCGCGGCGACGTGCCATCACTGACCTCCGAGCAGCAGCTGGTGCTCTACCGGGTCACCCAGGAGAGCCTCTCCAACATCGTCCAGCACGCCGGGGCCGAGCACGTGGTGGTGGAGCTGTCGTCGATCGGCCGCATCGTGCTGCGGATCTCCGACGACGGCCGCGGGTTGCTGGGCGGCGCGGACGGGCGCCCGACCACGCGGGACGGCGGCCTCGGGCTGTCGGGGATGCGCGAGCGCGCACTGCTCGCCGGTGGCGAGTTGTCCATCCATTCGACCGAGGGCGAGGGAACCGTCGTCACGTTGACGATGGGTTAGCGATGAAGATCCTCATCGCCGACGACCACGGCATCGTGCGCAGCGGACTGCGCCTCCTGCTCGACCGCCAGCCCGACATGGAGGTGGTCGCGGAGGCGAGCGACGGCGTCGAGGCCGTCGAGGCCGCCCTGTCGACCCGCCCCGACCTCTGCGTGCTCGACGTCGGGATGCCCCGCCTGACCGGACTGCAGGCGGCGCGGGAGATCAAGGCCCAGGCCCCGGAGGTCGCCGTGCTGATCCTCTCGATGCACGACGACGAGCGCTACGTATTCGAGGCGCTCCAGGCCGGCGCCTCGGGCTACGTGCTCAAGCGCGAGGCGGACAACGACCTCGTCGACGCCCTGCGGGCGGTGGCGCGCGGCGACGCCTTCCTCACCAACGCCGCCGAGCGCTCCCTGATTCGCGCCTGGATGGAGGACGAGACGCAGGGGCCCCAGGAGCCGCTGACCGCGCGCGAGCGGGAGGTGGTCAAGCTGATCGCCGAGGCGCACACGAACGCCCAGATCGCCGACATCCTGCACCTGTCCGAGAAGACGGTCGAGTCCCATCGCGCCAACGTGCTGCGCAAGCTAGGCATGCGAGACCGGGTCGAGCTGGTCCGCTACGCCATCCGCCGGGGACTCGTCGAGCCGTAGCGATACTCTCGCGCGACCTGCGACCTGTGGGGAGATCGCGTTGCGCCGCCTAGCCGTCATCGTTGCCGGACGCCGCACGAAGTGGTTCGTGCTGGTGGGCTGGATCGTGCTGCTGTTCGTCCTCGCGCCGTTGGGCGGGAAGCTCGCCGACGTCACCAACGACCAGACGTCGAGCTTCCTCCCCCGGAACGC
This sequence comes from Solirubrobacteraceae bacterium, assembly GCA_035997675.1. GTDB lineage: Bacteria > Actinomycetota > Thermoleophilia > Solirubrobacterales > Solirubrobacteraceae > JALYZC01. The sequence continues at coordinate 2,937 of DASYIJ010000086.1, read as the reverse complement.
GGAGTCGACCAAGGTCGTCGACCTGCTCACGAAGCAGTTCCCCGGCGGTCAGACGGTCAACGGCCTCATCGTCTACGAGCGGCCGGGAGGCCTGACCGCGGCCGACCGGGCCAAGATCGCCGCCGACGCCGCGCGCGCGAAGTCGGCACTGCCGCTCGTCGGCCCGCTGGCCGTTCCGTTCCAACCGGGCGCGCCGAAGGCCCTCGTCGCCCCGAACGGAGCGGTCGCCTACACGGCGCTGAGCGTCCCCGACAACAACAAGAAGCTGGCCACCTGGGGCAAGCGGCTCAAAAGCATCGTGGGGACCGGGACCGGATCGCTGCACGTGTACGTCACCGGCGATCTCGGCTTCAACACCGACGCCGACGCGGTCTTCGGATCGATCGACACGCAGCTCCTGCTCGCCACGGTCGTGCTCGTGCTCGTGCTCCTCGGCCTCATCTACCGCTCCCCGATCGTGGCGTTCATCCCCCTCCTGGTCGTCGGCTTCTCCTATGCCGTGGCCCAGGGCTTCATCTACCTGTACGCCAAGTCCGGCGCCACGGTGTCCTCGAACTCCACGAGCATCCTCGTGGTGCTCATGTTCGGGGTGGGCACCGACTACTGCCTGCTGCTCGTGTCGCGCTACCGCGAGGAACTGCGGCAATTCGAGGACAAGCACGACGCCATGCAGCGGGCCGTGCAGCGCGCCGGCCCGGCCATCCTGGCCAGCGGCCTGACGGTCACCCTGTCCATGCTCGTGCTGCTCGTGGCCGAGTCGGGCTCGATTCACTCGCTCGGACCGGTGTCAGCGATCGGCGTGGCCAGCGTGCTCCTGGCCGGCCTGACGCTGCTGCCCGCCCTGCTGACGATCGCGGGCCGGCGCGGCTTCTGGCCGCGCCGCCGACTGATCGCCTACGCGCCGGATGAGCCGAGCATCGCGCGCCAGGGCATCTGGCGCCGCTTCGGCGACCACGTCCTGCGCCGGCCCGGCCCCGCGCTCGGCATCACCGTCGCGTTCTTCGTGGCCGGGGCGTTCGGCCTCATGGCGTTCAAGGAGGACTACAGCACCACGTCGTTCTTCAAGAAGAAGACGGAGAGCGTGAGCGGGTTCAAGGTGCTCGAGAAATCCTTCCCGGCCGGGACGCTCGCGCCGACGACCGTCCTCGTCCAGCGCAGCGACGGCCCGGTCCGCCCGGCCGACGTGCTCGCGGCAGAGCGACGCCTGGACTCCGTGCGCGACGTCGCGGCCGCCGTGCCCACCGGCCTGCGATCCCGCGACGGACGGATTGCCGAGCTCAACGTGATCCTGCGCTCGGACCCGTACAAGTCCGCCGCGCTGGGGGTGGTGCCACGATTGCGCGCGGCGGTCAAGGACGTGGCCCCCGGGGTGACCGCGCTGGTCGGCGGCGGCAGCGCCGTGAACTACGACTTCGACCGGGCCACGTCGCGCGACATCAAGCTGATCGTGCCGATAGCCCTGGCCGTGATCGCCCTGATCCTCGGGATCCTGCTCGAGGCGATCGTCGCTCCGCTCGTGCTGATCGGCTCGGTGATCCTCTCGTTCTTCGGGACGCTGGGCCTCTCGCTGCTGTTCATCCGCTACGTCGTGGGCGACGCCGGCGTCGACAACTCGCTGCCGACGTTCGCGTTCATCTTCCTCGTGGCCCTGGGCGTCGACTACACGATCTTCCTCATGAGCCGTGTGCGCGAGGAGTCGCGCCACCACGGCACGCGCGAGGGGACGCTGCGCGCCCTGGCGGCGACGGGTCCGGTCATCACGAGCGCCGGCATCATCCTTGCCGGCACGTTCTCGGTGCTCATGACGCTGCCGGTGACGTTCACTTTCGACCTCGGATTCATGGTCGCGCTCGGGATCCTGCTCGACACGTTCGTCGTCCGGACGATCATGGTCCCGGCCGCGATCGAACTGCTCGGGGACAAGATCTGGTGGCCGTCGACCGCCAAGGGAGGCGCCCACGTTCTGCGCGAAGGACCAGAGGGCCCGGCCCCGGAACCAGCGACGGATCCCGGCCAGGCCTGAGCCCGCGCACTGAGAACTGAGAACTGAGAACTCCGCCGTAGGCGGCGGACGCCACTGATACCCTAGCTTCGAGGTCGGTATTGATGATGTTCTCCACCCGAGCCGAGTACGGCGTGCGCGTAATGGTCGAGTTGGCGCGGCGTGGCGCCGACGGCGAACGCGAGTGCGTATCGCTCGGCGAGATCGCCGACGGCGACGGACTGCCACTCGCCTACCTCGAGCACCTCGCAGCCCGGCTGCGCAAGGCCGGACTGGTCGAGAGCCGGCGCGGCGCACACGGGGGTTATCTGCTCGCGCGCCCCGCCGAGGAGATCTCGATGGCGGAGGTGGTGGAGGCGCTGGAGGGCTCGATCGCCCCGATCGAGTGCATCAGCGAGGGCGCCGACGGGCATCTCGTCTGCACGCGCGAGACCGAGACTGACCACGTCTGCCCCACCAAGCTGCTGTGGACGCGCGTGCGCGGCTCCGTCGTGCGCACGCTCGAGGAGACCCAGCTCTCCGACCTCGTCCAGGAAAAACCCAAGACCGTCGCCGCGTAGCGCCCGCACTCCGCGCGCGCACCACGACCGATTCGATCAGGAGACCATGGCTGACCTAGAGATCAAGAACCTGCACGTCCGCGTCGAGGACCGCGAGATCCTCAAGGGCGTGGACCTCAACGTGTCCCAGGGCGAGGTGCACGCCCTCATGGGCCCCAACGGGTCCGGAAAGTCCACGCTGGCCAACACGATCATGGGCCACCCCGGCTACGAGATCACCGACGGCCAGATCTTCTTCGGCGGCGAGGACATCACCGAGGCCGAGCCCGAGGACCGCGCCCAGGCGGGCCTGTTCCTCGCCTTCCAGTACCCGGCCGCCATCCCCGGCGTGTCGGTGGCGAACTTCCTGCGCATGGCGATCAACACCCGGCGCGA
>DASYIJ010000056.1:0-11830 GCA_035997675.1 Solirubrobacteraceae bacterium | reverse complement strand
GCACGGTCAGGCGGACCGAGTGGGGCGGTCCTCGATGTGTGGGTGTTTGCGCTCTGACCGGGGTGTCTTGACAAAGTAGTGAGTGATCACTACCTTCATCGGGCGTGATGCCACCAGCCGATGTCCGAACCCGCATGAGCGCCGACGCGCGCCGCGAGGAGATCCTCAATACCGCGGTCTCCGACTTCGCCCTCGGCGGCCTGCATGGGACGTCCACCGAGGCGATCGCCGAGCGCGCTGGGATCTCGCAGCCCTATCTCTTTCGGCTCTTCGGAACCAAGAAGGACCTGTTCATCGCGTGCATCGGGCGCTGCTTCGACCGCACCGAGGGCGCCTTCCGCGCCGCCGCCGAAGCGGACGAGGGGGGAGCACCTCTCGAGGCGATGGGGCAGGCCTACATCGAGCTCCTCGCCGACCGCGAGCTGCTGCTGTCGCAGATGCAGACCTACGCCGCCTGCGGCGACGACGAGATCCGCGTCGTGGTACGACGCCGCTGGGGCGAGCTGTACCGAACGGTCGAGCGCCTGTCGGGCGCGCCCGCCGACGAGGTGCGCGCGTTCTTCGCCACCGGCATGCTCCTCAATGTCGCCGCCGCCATCGACCTGCCCGAGATCGCGGGGCAGAAGGGCGCCGCCTGGGCCCGCCGGGCGCTCCACGGAGCGGCCTGACCGTGTACCACGCGATCGTCAAGCGACGTCTCCGCGCGGCCTACCGCCGCGTCGGCGCCGGCGATTACGACGCCGTGCTCTCCATCTGCGTTCCCGAGGTGCACGTCCGCGTGCCCGGCGAGGGTCCGCTCTCGGGGACGTTCGAGTCGGTCAAGGAGTACGAGCGCTGGTTCGAGCGCGTCTTCACGCTGGCCGCGTCGCTGCACTTCGACATCGTCGAGCTGCTGGTCGAGGGCCCGCCGTGGAACACGCGGGTCGCGGTCGAGTGGGTCGACACGGTGACGGCGCACGACGGCGCCACGTACGTCAACGAGGGCGCCCAGTTCATCCACATGCGCTGGGGGCGCCTGACGTCGCTGCACTACCGCTGGAACACCGAGCTCGTGACGCGGGCGCTCGACCACGCGACGCGAGCGGGCATCGAGGTCGAGGCCGGGTAGGGAGCAGGACGTGCTGACCGCGATCGCCCGCCTCGTCAACGCTCGCCCCAGGCGTGTCCTGCTCGGCACGCTGGTGTTCGCGGTCCTGGCCGGCGTGGTCGGCGGCCCCGTGGCCGGCTCGATGAAGGCGGGCTCGGACAACTTCGAGGATCCCGCGTCGGAGAGCGTCACCGCCCGCCAGACGCTCGAGCGTGCGGCGGGGGCCAGCTCCGAGCCCGACGCGATCGCCCTCGTGCGGCCGGGAGCGCCGGTGCGCAGCCCGGCCGGCGACGCGAAGGTGCGAGCGGTGGCGGCGCGTCTGGCCGCGGACCCGGGCGTCGCCCGCGTCGTGTCCTTCCCGGGCACCGGGGATCCCGCGCTCGTGTCGAAGGACGGGCGGGCGACCTACCTCGCGGCCTACTTCCGCGGGACCCACGCCGACGCCAAGGACAGCACCGCGAAGCGCCTGGACAAGCGGCTGGGCCACGCGGCCGGGGTGCAGCTCGGTGGTCCGCGGCTGGCGAGCCATCAGGTGTCGCAGAAGGTCCAGACCGACCTCGCACGGGCCGAGCTGCTGGCCTTCCCGATTCTCTTCCTGCTCTCGCTGTGGGTGTTCCGCGGGCTGATCGCGGCCGCGCTTCCGCCGCTTCTCGGCGGTCTGGCGATCGTGGGCACACTGCTGGGCCTCCAGATCGCGTCCCAGTTCACCGACCTCTCCATCTTCGCGCTCAACCTCGTCACCGGACTCGGCCTCGGCCTGGCGATCGACTACTCGCTGTTCATCGTGTCGCGCTACCGCGAGGAGCTCGACCGCGTCGGCCCCGGTTACGAGGCGCTGCGGCGAACGATGGCCACCGCGGGGCGCACCGTGGCCTTCTCCTCCCTGACCGTGATCGCGGCGCTGGCCTCGCTGCTGGTGTTCCCGCAGCGGTTCCTCTACTCGATGGGGATCGGCGGAATGATCGTCGCCTTCGTGGCCGCCACGCTGGCGCTCGTCGCGCTGCCGGCGCTGCTCGCTCTGCTCGGGCCGCGCGTGAACGTCCTGGCGCCGCGGCGCTGGCGGCGCGCCGCCGAGCGCGATGCGCGCCTCACGCACGAGGGCTTCTGGTACCGGCTCTCGCGCGGGGTGATGCGCCGCCCGGGCCGGGTCGCGATCGCCTCCGCCGCCGTGCTGGTGGTGCTCGGGCTGCCGTTCCTGCGCGTCGCCTTCACCGGCTTCGACGCCAACGTGCTGCCCAAGAGCGCGAGTGCGCGCCAGGTCTCCGACGCGCTCGACCGTCAATTCCCGCCCCATCGCAGCTCGCCGATCACGCTCGCCGTCGACGCGCCGCGCTCGGCCGCCCCACAGGTCGGCGCCCTCGCGACCGAGATCCGGCACCTGCGGGGCGCCGCCGCCGTGAGCCGCGCGCGCCCGCTGGGCGGGGAGACGTGGCAGATCGACGTGATCTCACGCACGGGCCCGCTCTCGACGCAGAGCCAGCGGCTGGTCGACGACGTGCGCCGTCTGCGCACGCCACTGCACGTGGCCGTGCAGGGACAGACCGCGCGCTTCGTCGACCAGCAGGCCAGTCTCGGCGCGCACCTGCCGCTGGCCCTCATCCTGCTGGCGGCGACGACCCTGATCGTGCTGTTCGCGATGACGGGCTCGGTCGTGCTGCCGGTGAAGGCGCTCCTGATGAACCTGCTCACGCTCAGCGCGGCGTTCGGAATTCTCGTGTTCGTGTTCCAGGACGGCCGGCTCGAGGGCCTGCTCTCGTACTCGAGCCTGGGCGGATTGGACTCGACCCAACCGATCCTGCTGTTCGTGATCGCCTTCGCGCTCTCGACCGACTACGCCGTGTTCCTGCTCACGCGGATCAAGGAGGCCCGCGACGCCGGCGCGGGGGAGCGCGAGTCCGTCGCGATCGGGCTTCAGCGCACCGGCCGCATCGTGACCGCCGCGGCGGTGCTGTTCTGCGTGGCGATCGGGGCCTTCGCCACGTCGGAGATCGTGTTCATCAAGGAGCTCGGCATCGGCACGGCGCTGGCGGTGCTGATCGACGCGACGATCGTGCGCGCGCTGCTAGTGCCCTCGCTCATGGCGCTGCTCGGCCGCTGGAACTGGTGGGCGCCGCGTCCGCTGCGCCGGCTGCACGAGCGCTTCGGGCTGGGCGAAACGCGAGCGGCCGGCTCGGCGGGGGCGTAGGCTGCGATGGCGATGAGCACTGCGGCGAGCGACTTCCGGGCGGCGATCGAGGCACAGGACCTCGACGGCATGGTGGCGACGCTGGCCGACGACGTCGTCCTCCACAGTCCGGTGTCGTTCAAGCCCTTCGAGGGGAAGGAGACGGTGGCCCGCCTCTTCGAGATCCTGCTGCGGACCTTCGAGGACTTCCGCTACACCGACGAGCTGCACGGCGAGGAGAGCCACGCCCTGATCTTCCGGGCACGCGTCGGCGACCGCGACGTCGAGGGCCTGGACCTCATGCGCCCCGGACCCGATGGGCGGATCGTCGACTTCACGGTGATGATCCGCCCGCTCACGGGGGTCGTCGCGCTCGCGGAGGCCGTCGGCCCGCAGTTGGCCGCGGCCGACGACGCCCCCGCGGGGACGAGCGCCTGACCCCCGGCTTCCTCGGCCTCGGCTCCAACGTGGGCGATCGTCGGGCGGCGCTCGAGGCGGCCGTGGCGGCGCTGCCGCGGCACGGCGTCGAGGTCCTGGGGTCCTCCTCCGTGTACGAGACCGAGCCCGTGGGAGAGGTGCTCGAACAGCGCGACTTCCTCAACGCCTGCGTGCGCGTCGAGACGGCGCTCGAGCCCGAGGCGCTGCTCGACGCGTGCAAGGCGGTCGAGCGCGAGCTCGGCCGCGAGCCCGGGGGCCGGCGGCACGGCCCACGCCCCATCGACGTCGACGTGTTGCTGCTCGGCGACGGCGAGCACCGCTCCGCGCGCCTCGTGCTCCCTCATCCCGAGGTGACAAGCCGGCGCTTCGTGCTCGTACCGCTGCTCGAGCTCGATCGCGAGCTCGCGCTGCCCGACGGGACCGCGCTGCGCGACGCGCTCGCGGCGCTCGGTCCCGGGCAGGACGTGCGCCGCGCAGGCCCGCCACTGCTCTGATATCAACGGCCGAATGGCCCAGTCCCGCGACGAGGAGATCCGCGAGCAGCTTCGAGGCCTGAGGGTCTTCGACCCCGAGCGCCCGGACTTCGACCCCGAGGCGGCGCCCGACCATCCCGCCGAGCTGTTCCGGCGGTGGCTCACGGAGGCCATCGAGGCCGGTGTACAGGCACCCCACGCGATGACGCTGGGCACCGTGGACGAGGATGGCCGGCCCACGACGCGGGTCCTTCTTCTCAAGGGCCTGGACGACGGCCGCTGGCAGTTCGCCTCGAGCCGCGCGAGCCGCAAGGGCCGGGAGATCGCCGCGACGCCGTGGGGAGCCGCGACCTTCTACTGGCGCGAGCAGAGCCGGCAGGTCCGGCTGCGCGGCCGCATCCTCGACGCTGGGGCCGAGGCGGCGGCGCGCGATTTTCTCGCGCGTCCGGTGGACGCCCGCGTCGAGGCGTTCGGCGGCCAGCAGAGCGAGGTGCTCGACGATCCGGAGGACCTCGCGGCCGCCGCGGACGCGGCCCGCCGCGACATCGAGGCCGATCCCGAGCTCGTCCCCGAGCACTGGACGCTGTACCACCTCGTCCCGGACGAGGTCGAGTTCTGGCAGGGCGACCGCAGCCGACGCCATGTCCGGCTGCGCTACCGGTTCACCCACGGCGCGTGGACGCGGGAGATGCTGTGGCCGTAATTCGGCCTACGCGGTGTGCGGAGCCGCAGGCGCCGGCGCCGCAGCGGGCTGCGGCAGCGCGCCCGCCGGGATGTCGCCGTCCCACTGCGGGAACAGCCGCATCGCCAGCTCGGCGGCGGGGCGGCCCTCGATCAGCGGGCGGGCGTCACCGACGACCATCATGAGCCGGATGGTCGGCGCGAGCTGCAGGTCGGCCGCGTTGACCTCCTCGCCGCCGATCACGCCCTCGGCGATCCAGCCGTCGACGCGGTCGAGGTGCCCCGGCAGCGCCGCGAGGTCGTCGCGGACGGCGTCCTCGGAGACGTCGTTGAGCCGCCATTCGACCCGCGAGATCATCGGCGCGCTGAGCTTGGCCATGACGTCCGGGACGGGCAGCTTGGAGTGCTCGCCGAAGGACACGATCGACGCCGGTCGGCGCCGCATCCCGAGCCACACGAGGCGTCGTGCCATCGGTTGGAGCACCTCGTCGCCCCAACGCTCGGCGTCCTCGACCTTGGCGCGCCGCTCGGTGTCGGCGGGTAGGAGCGGCGGGTCGGGTACGAGGGTGTCGAGGCGGCGCAGGATCGCGCGCGAGCCGACCACCTTCTCGCCGTCCTCGAACTTGATCCCCGGGACCGTCCGCTGACCGAACCGTGCGCGCTGGATCGCCGCGTGCATCGGCGGCATCAGCTCGACGACCTTGTGGTCTATCCCCTTGAGCTCGAGCGCGCGCTGGACCGTCGCGCAGGGATGCGAGCCGTGGACCACGTACAGCTTGGCGGGCACGGGTCGAGCATAATCGCTTCCCATGCTCCTCGCAGTGGACATCGGCAACACCCAGACGCACATCGGGACTTTCCGTGACGAGAAGCTGGTCGAGCACTGGCGCTTCGCCACCGTGCGCGAGTCCACCGCGGACGAGCTGGGCGCCGCCCTGCGCAACCTGCTGGCGCTGCGCGGGCTCGGCTTCGACGACCTCGATGCCTCCGTGGCGTCATCGACCGTTCCCGAGCTGGGCCCCGAGTGGGTGACCACGGCGGCGCGTTACCTCGGGCACGAGATGCTGCTCGTCGGGCCCGGGGTGAAGACCGGGATGCCGATCCGGATGGAGAACCCGCGCGAGCTGGGCCCCGATCGCCTCGTCAACGCGGTCGCCGCCTATGAGCGCGTCCAGGGCGCGTGCATCGTCGTTGACTTCGGCACCGCCAACACCTTCGACGTGGTCTCGGCGAGCGGCGAGTATCTCGGCGGCATCATCGCGCTGGGCGTCGAGATCTCCCTCGAGGCGCTGTTCGAGCGCGCCGCGCGCCTGCCCAAGGTGGACCTCGAGCAGCCGCGGGCGCTGATCGGAAAGTCGACCGTCGAGGCCGTGCGCTCGGGCGTGGTCTACGGCGTCGCCGCGCAGGTCGACGGGATCGTGCGGCGGGTGCGCGCGGAGCTGGGTGAGGAGGCCGAGGCGATCGCCACCGGCGGCCTGGCCGGCCACATCGTGCCGCACACCGAGACCATCGACGAGGTCGACGATCTCCTCACCCTCACCGGCCTGCGCCTGATCCACGGGCGCAACGGCGCGTGAACGTCTAGCCCGGGCGATCGGGCTCGACGCCGCTGAGCGCGCCGGTGGCCTGCGCGCGGATGATCGCGTCGAGCTGGGTTCCGAACAGAAACACGGTGGTCGAGATGTACAGGTAGGCCATCACGACGATCACCGCGGCCAGGCTTCCGAACGCCGATTCGTAGGACGCGATCGCGGTCAGGTACACATAGAAGACCACCGACACGATGACCCACAAGGCGATCACGATCCCCGCGCCGAGCGTCACCCAGGGCAGCGGCTGGGGCGTGGAGGGCGCGTGGCGGACAAGCAGGCCGACGGCGAGCAACAGCAGCCCCGCGACCGATGCCCAGCGCACGACGAACGCGAACACATCCCAGGCGGCACCGGGATGCGTCACCGAGAAGAACGGTGCGAAGAGGGCGCAGAGCGTCGCCAGGATGAAGCACGTCGCGACCTCGATCGAGAGCACGAACGAGACCGTGTAGCGCTTCAGGAACGGCCGTTCCGCCGGCGCCCCGTAGATACGGCTCAGCGCGCCCATCACCGCTCGCACCGCACCGGACACCTGCCACAGTGCCAGCGCGCCGCCGAAGGTCGCCCACAGCCACTGCCTGCCGGCGAAGACCTTGTTCACCGCGTTGGAAATCACCGCGAACAGGGCGGGGGACACGTTCGCCCGGATCTCGGGCTGCAGGTGATCTCGCCACACGCTCTCCAGATCCAGCAGCCCGGCCACCGCGAGGACGAACAGGGCGAAGGGAATGATCGCCGTCAGGATCTGGAACGAGATCGCGCTCGAGTAGGTCAGGAGGTCGTGGCGCTTGAAGCCGTCCAGAATCGCCCGCGTCAGCTCGCGCGCTCGCCCGCGGAGCTCCAGGCCTCCGCCCACCCAGCGCGCCGCCCCGCCCGCCGGGGGGCGCGCGGAGGCGATCCTCCGCGACTTCGCCATGCGGGAACGGTACGCCTGAGCGGGGTGGCTCGCTCTACCATCGAGTCGTGCGCAGCCTCACCGACAGCTGGGAACTCGGCGGCATCCGCGTCCCCAACCGCGTCCTGCTCGCTCCGCTCGCGGGCATCGGGAACTGGTTCGTGCGCCTGCAGGCCAAGCGCTACGGCGCCGGGATGGCGTTCTCCGAGATGGTCTCGAGCTTCGCGATCCACTACCGCAACGAGCGCACGTGCCGCGAGATGCTGACCATCCACCCGGACGAGCGCGCCGGCGGCCCGGTGGCGATGCAGCTGTTCGGCCACGATCCGGAGATCATGCGCTCGGCCGCGGGTCGCGTCGCCGAGACCGGCGCCGACCTGATCGACCTCAACATGGGCTGCCCGGTGCCGAAGGTGTGCAAGACCGGCGCGGGCGCCGCGCTGCTCCGCGACCCCGACCGTGCGGTCGCGCTCGCCCGCGCCGCGCAGGAGGGGAGCGGGCTGCCGGTGACGGTCAAGCTCCGCCCGGGCCGCGAGCCCGGCGACCGCGACGGCGTCGTACTGGCCAAGCGCCTCGTCGAGGAGGCCGGCGTGGCCGGGCTCACGTTCCATCCGCGCCACGCCAACCAGCAGCACAGCGGTCGCCCCGACTACGACCTCGCGAAGGAGCTGGTCGACGAGCTCGCGCCGACGCCGGTGATCGTGTCGGGCGGGCTGCGTGAGGCCGAGGGCACGCGTGACGCGTTCGACCACACCGGAGCGGCCGCGGTGATGCTCGCCCGCGGCTCCCTCGGCAACCCGTGGCTGTTCGAGCGCCTCGTCGGTGACCGGGGCGACGACCCGAGGCCGGACGAAGTGCTGGACGAGCTCGATTGGGTGATCGACCGCGCGGCGGAGCATTTCGGCCCGGACCGGGCGGCTCGCTACCTGCGCAAGTTCTACCCGTGGTACCTCGACCGCATCGGCGCTCCGCGCGCCGAGTATGACGCGCTCCAGCGCAGCGACGGCCTGGACGAGGCCCGCGACCGGGTCACCGGCCTGCGCGCAGTACCCGCCGCGATCTGAGGCCGAGCAGGACACCGCCCGCGGGTGCCGAATGGAGCGTTTCCCCCGCCGCTATACTTGCGCGCCCCAACAACCCCGTCCCCGGTTCCGATCCCGCCCCCCAGGCGGGTTTTTCTAGCGGTCGGGCTGGGCAGGAGACCAGGCAGGAATCGCCATGCCGAAGGACATCATTCTCACCCCCGAAGGTCTCGACAAGCTCAAGGGCGAGCTCGAGTTCCTTCAGACGGAGAAGCGCCGCGAGGTCGCCCAGCGCATCAAGGAGGCGCGCGAGTTCGGCGACATCTCGGAGAACTCCGAATACGACGACGCCAAGAACGAGCAGGCGATGCTCGAGGCCAAGATCGCCCAGCTGGCGGACAAGCTGCGCTCGGCCTCGGTGATCGACTCCAAGGACCTCGGCACCGACCAGGTGCATGTGGGCTCGATCGTCCACGTGAAGGACGAGAAGACCGGGAAGTCGGTCAAGTACTCGATCGTCGGCTCGGCCGAGGCGCGGCCCACCGAGAACAAGCTCTCCAACGAGTCGCCCGTCGGCAAGGCGCTGATCGGGCACAAGCGAAACGAGGTCGTCGAGGTCCCCGTGCCCCGCGGCCCCAAGCGCAAGCTCAAGATCACCAAGATCGAAGTCGGGCTCTAGCGGATAGCCTGGCCGCGCGATGAGCGGCCCTGACGACAGCGCCGACAGCGGCGCCAAGCTGTCCGAGCTGCTCGCGGCGCGCCGGCGCAAGCTCGAGGCGCTGCGCGAGGCGGGCGTCGACCCGTTCCCGCACGTCTTCGAGGGCGTCACGCCGATCGGCGAGGTTCGGGCCGAGTTCGCGGACCTCGCGGCGGGCGAGGAGACCGAGCGCCGCGCCCGAGTCGCCGGCCGCCTCGCGGCGAGCCGGCCGTCGGGCAAGATGGCCTTCCTCGACCTCGTGGACCGATCGGGCCGCCTCCAGCTGCAGGCGCGGGTCAACGATGTCGGGCAGGAGGCCTACGACCGGCTCCTGTCCCTGGACCTCGGCGACATGATCGGCGTCGAGGGCACGATCTTCGCCTCCAAGCGCGGCGAGCTCACGCTGCGGGTGGAGAGCTTCGAGCTGCTCGCCAAGTCGCTGCGCCCGCCGCCCGAGAAGTACCACGGCCTCAAGGACGTCGAGACGCGCTATCGCCAGCGCGAGCTCGACCTCATGGCCAACGAGGAGGCGCGCGAGCTCTTCCTCATGCGGGCGAAGGTGGTCGCCGCCGTGCGGCGGTTCCTCGACGAGCAGGGCTATGTCGAGGTCGAGACCCCGGTGCTCCAACCCCTCTACGGCGGGGCGCTCGCCCGGCCCTTCACCACGCACTACAACGCCCTGGATCGCGACTTCTACCTGCGCATCGCCACCGAGCTGTACCTCAAGCGGCTGATCGTCGGCGGCCTGGAGCGCGTGTACGAGCTGGGCAAGGACTTCCGCAACGAGGGGCTCTCGCCTAAGCACAACCCCGAGTTCACCATGCTCGAGTTCTACGAGGCCTACGCGGACTACCGGGCCATCGCCGAGCGCTGCGAGCAGCTCGTCGCCCAGGTCGCCCGTGAGATCGGCTACGAGGGCGAGCTCTCCTTCGACCCGCCGTGGCGGCGCGAGACGGTGCGCGACGCGATCCGCGACCGGACGGGCATCGACATCCTCGAGCACCGGACGCGCGACGCGCTCGCGGCCGCCATGAAGGAGAAGGGCTTCGACGCGCCCGACGACGACTCCTGGGCCCAGCTCGTGGACCTCGAGCTCATCTCGAAGCACGTCGAGCCCAAGCTCATCCAGCCCACGTTCCTCATGGACTACCCCGTCGAGCTCTCACCCTTCGCCAAGCGCCACCGCGAGCAGGAGGGACTGGTCGAGCGCTTCGAGGCCTTCGTCAACGGCGTGGAGATCGCGAACGCGTTCTCCGAGCTCAACGATCCCGACGAGCAGCGCGAGCGCTTCGAGGCGCAGGCGGCCGAGGCGCGCGCCGGCGACGAGGAGGCCCAGCCCTTCGACGAGTCCTTCCTGCGCGCGCTGGAGCACGGCATGCCTCCCACCGGCGGGATCGGGATCGGGATCGACCGCCTCGTGATGGTGCTGACCGGCGCCCGGTCGATCCGCGAGGTCGTGCTGTTCCCCGCGATGCGGGACTGACGGCGTCCGTCGATTCCCCTAGAAGTGGCCGTGCAGCGCATCGGCGGTGATCCGGCGTTCGTCGTCGCGGGCGGGGCGGAGAATCAGGACCTCGGCCGGGACGCGGTCCAGCAGCCATTCGAGGTCCTCGTTGTCGAGGCCGCGCCCGGAGCCGTTGCCCGCCGAGACGATCACGCGGTCGAACTGCTCGAGGTCCAGCAGGCGCCGCAGGGCGTCGCGGTAGGAGCGCCCGCGGCTGATGCGCGAGTCGACCTCGACGCCCTGGGACACGAGGCGCTGCTCGACGGCCTCCACCAGCGGCATGCCGTTCGCGCACTGCGCCGGCAGCGGCGCGTCCAGCGGCAGATGCATCGGCACGCGAGCCAGGAAGGCCGGCATGATCACCGCGTTCTCGGCCCTGCCCAATCGGACGGCCGCCTCCAGCGCGCGGCGCGAGATGGTGCTGCCCGTGAACGGAAGCAAAATGCGGCGCACGGGTCGCGGCCGGTGGCGGCTGGGGAGCCGGCCGTGCGGGGGAAGCCAATAGCCGGCCGCGAGCCCGACGACCAGCGCCGCGAGCGCGATGAGAAGGAGCGTCACGGCTTTGGCTCCCCGTTGCCGGTCCGCCGCTTCGCGCGGTCGGCGACGATGCGCACATCCACGCCCGGGAGCAGCTCCATCAGCCGCTGGGGCAGCGGGTCGCGCAGGCGGCCCAGCCCGCGGGCGGGTCGCGCGCGTCCCATCAGGATGTAGGTCGTGCCGCGCCGCCGCGCGACGTCGGCGATCGCCGACGCCAGGTCGTCGGACTCCTCGACGAGGAAGTGGGCGCCGAGCACGGAGGCGAGCTGGCGAAGCGCGCCGAGACCGCGCTCCGCGTCCTCGTCGAGGCGGGCCGACGGGGGCCGAACCCAGAGGAGATCGAGCTCGCCGCCGAGGCGCTGGGCCGATCGCCACGCGCGCCGGACCAGGCGCTGCGACCCGGGATAGGGCTCGACGAGCGCGAGCAGGCGCTCGCCGACGGCACTCGAGGCTTCCTGCGCGAGCTCGTCCCGGGATCCCACGATCACCGTGGTCAGGCGCTTGGCCTCGACCTCCTCGGCGACCTGGCGCAGCGCGACCTCGCGCAGCGCCGACAGGTTCTCGATGCGGAAGAAGTTGTTCAGCGCGGCGTCGATGCGTTCGGGCGGATAGACCTTCCCGGCGCGGAGGCGGTCGAGCAGCGCCTCGGGCGTGACGTCGATCAGGACGACCTCGTCCGCCCGGCCGAGGACCGAGTCGGGAATGGTCTCGCGGACGCGGATTCCGCTGAGCTCGGCGAC
>DASYIJ010000042.1:0-8028 GCA_035997675.1 Solirubrobacteraceae bacterium | reverse complement strand
GGCGATGAGCGATCTGGCCAGCGTCGACGGCGAGCTCCTCCCCGTCGCGGAGGCGCGCATTCCCGTGACCGACGAGGGCCTGCTGCGCGGCGACGGCGTCTTCGAGGTCCTGCGCGTGTACGGCGGCCGACCGTACGCGCTTCCCGACCACATCGCGCGGATGGAGCGCTCGGCGGCCAACCTGCGCCTGCCCCTGGATCCGGACGCGGTCCTTGCCGATGCGGTTGCGCTGCTGGACGCGGCGGCCCCCGGGGACGCGCTGCTGCGCCTCGTCGTCACGCGCGGCGGGCACCGGCTCGCGCTGCTCGAGCCGCTCCCGGAGCACACGGCCGGCCTGCGCCTCGGCACCGTCACCTATGCCCCGACCCGCGTGCTCGACGGGATCAAGTCGCTCTCCTATGCCGGCAACATGCTGGCCACCCGCCTCGCGCAGGAGCGAGGGTTCGACGAGGCGCTCCTGGTGACGCCGCACGGACGCGTCCTCGAGGCGCCGACCTCGACGTTCTTCTGGGCCCGCGAGGGCCGGTTGCTCACTCCGCCGCTCGACGAGCACATCCTCGCCTCGATCACCCGCATACGGTTGATGGAGGTCGCCGACGTGGAGGAGGCGACCTGCACGGCCGACGACCTGGCCACCGCGGAGGAGGCGTTCCTGGCCTCGACCGCGCGCGAGGTCCAGTCGGTGACCGTGATCGACGACCGCGAGCTTCCCGGCGTCCGGCCGCTGACGCTGGCCGCCGCCGATGGATTTCGCGAGCGCGTCGAGGCGGAGCTGGCGGCCGGGGCCGGCTAATCGCCCTTCGGGCCGCTCGTCCCGATCTGATAGCCGACGTACCAGAGCAGGTGGCGGGCGGCCTGTACGGTGCTCCGGATCAAGGCCATGAGGATCCTAACCGTCATCGGCAATCGCCCCCAGTTCGTCAAGGCCGCGGCCGTGTCGGGCCCGCTGCGCGAGCGCCACGAGGAGGTGCTCGTCCACACCGGCCAGCACCACGACGACGAGCTGTCGTCCATCTTCGTGCGCGAGCTCGGCATCCCGCCGCCGGAACGCGAGCTGGGGATCGCGGGCGGCTCGAACACGTCGCAGACGTCGCGCATGATGGATGCGCTCGCACCGGTCATCGAGGACGTGGCGCCGGACCTCGTCCTGGTCTACGGCGACACGAACTCGACCCTGTCCGGGGCCCTGGCGGCGACGCAGCGCGGCCTGCCGGTGGCGCACGTGGAGGCGGGCATGCGCTCGTTCGACCGCTCGATGCCGGAGGAGGTCAATCGGGTCCTGACCGACCATCTGAGCGAGCTGCTGCTCTGCCCGTCGCAGACCGCGGTGGACAATCTCACGCGCGAGCACGCCACGGGCCGCGTCGAGATGGTCGGCGACGTGATGGTCGACGTCGCACAGCTGTTCGCGCCGCGCGCCCGCGAGCGCCTCGACGTGCTCGCCGCCCACGGCGTCGAGGCGGGCGCGTACCTGCTGGCGACCGCGCACCGTGCCGGCACGGTCGACGACCCGGCTCGTCTCGCCGCCCTGGTCGAGCTCCTGACGACCTTGCCGCACGACGTGGTGCTCCCGCTGCATCCGCGGACGCGCGCACGCCTGGAGGCAGCGGACCTCCTGAGCCGCCTGGAGGACCCAGGGTCGCCGGTGCGACTGGCCCCGCCGCTGGGCTATCTCGACTTCACGGCGCTGCTTCTGCACGCCCGCGCCGTCCTGACCGATTCGGGCGGGGTCCAGAAGGAGGCCTATCTCGCCGCCGTTCCCTGCGTCACGCTCCGCGACACGACCGAGTGGGTGGAGACCGTGGCGGCGGGCTGGAACGCGCTCGTCGACCTCGACGCCGGCGCGGCCCGCGCCGCGCTCGAGCGCCCGCGCCCCGAGGAGCATCCGCCGCTCTACGGCGACGGGCACGCCGGGGAGCGCGTGGTCCAGGCTCTCTCGCAGAGTCACGCGCAACCAACCTCCTAGACTCCTCGCCTCATGACCATCGGGATCGTCGGGCTGGGCTATGTGGGCCTGCCGCTCGCTGTCGCGTTCGCCGAGGCCGGCCATCAGGTGATCGGCGTCGACGTCGATTCGCGGCGGGTGGCGGCCGTCAATCAGGGATCCTCCCATGTGGAGGACGTCCCTTCGAACCGCCTGCGCGGCGTCGAGGACCGCCTCGTGGCGACGACCTCCTACGCCGAGCTCGAGCCGGCCGAGGCCATTCTCGTCTGCGTCCCCACGCCCCTGAGCGCCAACCGCGAGCCGGAGCTCGGCCCGCTGGTCGACGCGGCGGAGGCGCTGGCGAAGGTGCTGAAGGGCGGGCAGCTGGTCGTCCTGGAGTCGACGACGTACCCGGGCACGACGCGCGAGCGGCTGCGGCCGATCCTCGAGGAGTCCGGCCTGGCCGCGGGGCGGGACTTCCACCTCGCGTTCTCGCCCGAGCGGGTGGACCCGGGGCGGACCGATCACACGATGCGCTCGACGCCGAAGGTGGTCGGCGGCCTCACCGACGCCTGCGGCGACCGCGCGGAGGCGCTGTACCGCAACGTCTGCGACGAGGTGGTTCGCGTGTCGACCCCCGAGGTGGCCGAGCTCTCCAAGCTGCTCGAGAACATCTTCCGCTCGGTCAACATCGCCCTGGTCAACGAGCTCGCGGTCCTGGCGAACCGCATGGGGATCGACGTGTGGGAGGTCATCGACGCGGCCGCCACCAAGCCGTATGGCTTCATGCGCTTCGATCCGGGTCCGGGCATGGGCGGCCATTGCCTGCCGGTGGATCCGTTCTACCTGTCCTGGCGCGCGCGCGAGTACGACTTTGTGCCCGAGTTCGTCGAGCTGGCGGGGAAGATGAACCAGGCCATGCCGTACGTCTGCGTCGAGCGCATCGTGCGGGCGCTCAACGACGCGGGCAAGTCGGTCCGGGGATCGCGCATCGCGCTCCTGGGCGTCTCCTACAAGCCGGGCGTCGGCGACACCCGCGAGTCCCCGGCGCTGAAGATCCTCGAGCTCCTGCGCGATCACGGCGGCGACATCGTCTACCACGACCCGCACGTGCACGACCTGCCCGAGTTCGACCTGAGCAGCACCGACCTCGACGGTGCGCTCGACGGTGCCGACCTCGCCGTGATCGTGACGGCGCATCCCGATCTGGACCTCGAGCGCGTGGTGCGCGAGACGCCGCTGGTCGTGGACCTGCGCGGCGTGACGCGCGGGATGGACGCTCCGAGCGTGGTCCGGCTGTGAGCGCCGATCCCGTCCGCGTCGGGGTCGTGGGCCTCGGCTACTGGGGACCCAACCTCGCGCGCAACTTCGACGGGCTGCCCGACTGCGAGCTGACCTGGGTGTGCGACCCCTCCGACGAGGCGCGCGAGCGCGTCGCCCCGTCGCTGCGCGACGCGCGGGCGACGGCCGACCTCGACGACCTCCTGGCCGACCCCGACCTCGACGCCGTCGCCGTGGCGACGCCCGTCCCGACGCATGCCGACCTGGCCACCCGGGTGCTCGAGGCGGGCAAGCACTGCTTCGTGGAGAAGCCGCTGGCGGAGCGGGTCACCGACGCCGAGCGCGCCGTCGAGGCGGCGCGCGACGCCGAGCGCGTGCTGATGGTCGGCCACCTGCTCGAGTATCACCCGGGCGTCCTGCGCCTGAAGGAGATCGCCGACTCCGGCGAGCTGGGCGAGATCCGCTACATCTACTCCAACCGGCTCAACCTCGGCGTGCTGCGCGAGGAGGAGAACGCGCTGTGGAGCCTGGGTGCGCACGACGTGTCCGTCCTCCTGGCGCTCGCCGGCGAGGAGCCCCACGAGGTCGAGGCACGCGGTGAGTCCTACATGCGGCCGGGGATCGAGGACGTGGTCTTCTGCTTCCTGCGGTTCCCGTCCGGCCTCTCCGCGCACCTCCACCTGTCCTGGCTGGACCCGCACAAGGAGCGCCGCTTCACGATCGTCGGCTCCAAGCGGATGGCGACGTTCGACGACATGGAGCTCGAGCGCAAGGTGACGGTGTACGACAAGGGCTTCGACGAGCGCGCGGGCTCCTACGGCGAGTACATCACGCGGTCGGGCGACACCCGGAGCCCCCGCATCCCCAACACCGAGCCGCTGCGCGCCGAGTGCGAGCATTTCGTCGCCCGGGTCCGCGACGGCGGCACACCGCGCTCCGACGGTGAGAGCGGCCTGCGCGTCGTGCGCGTGCTCGAGGCGCTGCAGGACTCGCTCACCTCGTCGCGGCGCTCGGAGGCGCATGTCGGCGGCGCCTGAGCAGGCGGCCGCCCCGGTCATCGGCGACGGCGCGCAGGTGGGCGCGGACGTCAGCTTCGGCGCGTTCGTCGTCGTCCACCCGGGGACCGTGATCGGCGACGGGTGCGTCATCCAGGACCACGTCGTGCTGGGCAAGCCGCCCCGGCTGGCCCCGCACTCCCAGGCCGCGGGCACCGGAGCGCTGGACGCCCTGGTCCTCGAGCCCGGCGCCTCGGTGTGCGCCGGCGCCATCGTGTTCGCCGGGGCCCGCGTGGGCGAAGGGGCGATCGTCGGCGACCAGGCCTACGTGCGCGAGCGCACGACCATCGGCCCCGGCACGGTCATCGGACGGGCGAGCGCGGTGGACAACGACGTGGCGATCGGCGCCCGGGTGCGGGTGCAGACCAACGTGTACCTCACCGCCGGCTCGCTGCTCGAGGATGACGTGTTCGTGGGGCCAGGTGTGGTGACGACCAACGACGACACGATGGCCCGCCATGCGGCCGACGCGCCGCTCGCGGGCGCCACGCTGCGGCGGGCGTGCCGCGTCGGCGGCGGCGTCGTGCTCATCCCGGGCGTCGAGGTCGGAGAGGAGGCCTTCGTGGCCGCCGGGGCCGTGGTCACGCGCGACGTGTCGCCCCGGGCGGTGGTCATGGGCGTGCCCGCGCGGGTGGTGAGCGACGTGCCCCAGAAGGACCTGCTGGAGCGGTGGCGCTGACGCGGCTGCGCCGACGCCCGCGGGGCCCCTGGCAGCGCGCGTCCACGATCGTGCTCGCGGCGGCGGCCGTGACCACGACCGTCGGCGTGGCGGCCGGCGAGCTGGCCCGCGTTTGGCGTCGCGGCTCCGCGCCCCTGCCGGCGGAGGCCGACCACGTTCTCGAGGCGGCCGAGGTCGCCGCGCGCGAGTCGGTCGAGGTTGCCGTCGAGGGCTTTCGCGCCACCTCCGCCCGGGAGTCGGCGCTGCTCAACCTGCTGGCCTCGTTCGTCGCGTCCTTCGTGGCGGTGCGCGCGAGCACGTACACCATCCGATCCCGCGGCAAGTTCGGTCCGTTTCGCAACCTCGAGCTGGGCCGCAGCCACGTGCACCACTTCGTGCCCGGGATCGTGATGGCCTTCCTGGCCGGGGGGTTCTCGATCGCCTCGCGCAACGAGGAGCTCGACCAGTGGCTCGCGCTCCCCTTCGGCATGGGTGTGGCGCTGACGCTCGACGAGTCCGCGCTGCTGCTCCAGCTCGAGGACGTCTACTGGACCGAGGAGGGAGTCCTCAGCGTGCAGATCACCCTCTCGGCAATCGCCCTCCTCGGAGCCCTGGCCCTCTCACGCCGCGTGCTCCGCCGCGGCGAGGAGCGCGTGCTCGAAGCCGGCGTCAGCGACTAGCGACCAGCAGCCAGCGACTGCCGCTACGCCGCGATGGGCGCCACCCCACCCCGCCCGCTCACCGGCGTCCAGATCACCTGCTCCCGGCCCGGGCCCACGCTGATGAGCACCACCGGAACGCCCGTGGCCTCGGCGATGCGGTCGAGGTACGTGCGCGCGCCGGCCGGCAGATCCTCGAGGGTGCGGCAGTCGGTCAGGTCCTCGGACCAGCCCGGAAGCTCCTCGTACTCGACCTCGGCGTGGTGGAGCACCGACTGGTGGTAGGGGAAGTCGGAGAACTCCGCGCCCTCGGCGCCGCGGTATCTCGTGCCCAGGCGCACCGTGTCGAGCCCGGACAGGACGTCGAGCTTGGTGATGACGAGCCCCGTCATCGAGTTGATGCGGGCCGCGTAGCGCAGCGCGACCAGGTCGATCCACCCCGTGCGCCGGGCGCGCCCGGTGGTGGTCCCGTACTCGCCGCCGCGGCCGCGCAGCTCGTCGCCGAGCTCACCGTCGAGCTCCGAGGGAAACGGGCCGGCACCAACGCGGGTGGCGTACGCCTTGGCGACGCCCCAGACCTCGTCGATGTCCTTGGGCCCCACCCCGGCGCCGATGCAGGCCGATGCGGCCACCGGATTCGACGACGTGACGAACGGATACGTGCCGTGGTCGATGTCGAGCAGCGCTCCCTGCGCGCCCTCGAAGATCACCAGGCGGTCCGCGTCGAGCTTGTCCCAGATCAGGCGCGAGGTGTCGGTGATGTACTTCTCCAGCCGGTGGCCGTAGGTGAGGTATTCCTCGGTCATGGCGTGGAGATCGAGCTGGGGATCCTTGGCATGGGGGCGCAGCATGAGCCGCTTGGGCTCGAGCGCGGCGGTGATCTTCTTCTTGAGGATCTTCTCGTCGAGCAGGTCCTGCACGCGGATGCCCAGCCGCGCCGCCTTGTCGGCGTAGCAGGGGCCGATGCCCCGCCGCGTCGTCCCGATCTGCAGGGAGCCCAGCCGCTGCTCGCCGGCGAAGTCCAGGAGGAGGTGGTACGGCATGATCAGGTGGGCGTTGGCGGAGATCCGCAGGCCGCCGACGTCGATCCCGCGGCGGCGCAGCCCGTCCAGCTCGTCGGTGAGCACCTTGGGATCGATCACCACCCCGTTCCCGATGATGCAGGTCTTGCCGGGGTAGAGGATGCCCGAGGGCATCAGGTGCAGCTTCCACTCGACGCCGTCGCGCACGATGGTGTGGCCGGCGTTGTTGCCGCCCTGGAAGCGCACGACGGCGTCCGCCCGCTCGGCGAGCAGGTCGGTCACCTTGCCCTTGCCCTCGTCGCCCCACTGGGCGCCGACGATCACGATCGATGGCATACGGACTTGAGTCTACGAGCCCCCGTGCGGGCTAGGACGCCCGCAGGTCCATGCGGCGGTCGTGCCCGTACAGCGGCAGCGGGTCCCCGCAGATCTCGATCAACCGCGAGACCGTGCGCTCGCCGATCTGCTCGCGCAGCTCGGCGTGGTCGAGGTTCGTGGTGATGAGCATCGCGCGCTCGTCCTCGTAGCGTGCGTTGACGATCGAGTAGAGCTGCTCGAGCACCCAGTCGCTGGTGCGTTCGGCGCCGACGTCGTCGACGTGGAGGAGGTCGACCGCCGCAAGGCGCTCCAGGAGGTCGACGTGGGAGCGCTCGGCGCCCTCGTCGAAGGTCTTGCGGATCTCGGCCAGCAGGCGCGGCAGCGAGTAGATCGCGACCGAGCGCCCGGCGTCGAGGGCCGCCCGGGAGACGAGCATGGCCAAGGTGGTCTTGCCCGTGCCGACGTCGCCGGTGAACCACAGGCCGCGCCCCGCGTCGAGGTTGCCGTCGACCGCCTCGACGTAGCGGCGCACCACCCGCACGATCTCCGGGTCCATGTCCACGATCGGAGCCCGGTCGAAGGACACGCCGCGGTAGCGCTTCGGGATCACGGCCGACAGGGTGCGCGCGCGGGCGCGGTTGATGCGTGCCGGACGGCACTCGCAGGGCACGGCCGCGTGCGTGGCCTCGTCGATCACAAAGCCGCTGCCGTCGCAGGTGCCGAGCGGGCAGGGAGCGCTCACGCCGCGGCCTCCCGGCGGGCCAGCGTCACGAAGCGCGGGTACTCGGACTGGAAGACCAAGTCGACCTTGCCGAGCGGCCCGTTGCGGTGCTTGGAGATGATCAACTCGGCCTGGCCGGGCGTGTCGGAGTCCTCGTTGTAGTAGTCGTCGCGATAGATGAACACGACGAGGTCGGCGTCCTGCTCGATCGCGCCGCTCTCGCGCAGGTCGGAGAGGAGGGGCCGTTTGTCCGTGCGCGCCTCGACGCCGCGGTTGAGCTGGGAGAGGGCGATGACGGGAACGTCGAGCTCGCGGGCGAGGATCTTCAGACCCCGGGACAGATGGCCCACCTGCTCGGCACGGTTGTCGACGCGCAGGTCGGTGCGCATG
>DASYIJ010000038.1:0-17830 GCA_035997675.1 Solirubrobacteraceae bacterium | reverse complement strand
CGCAGCCGCAGCTGCGGTTCGACCGCGCCGTTCCACGTCCGCCGGCTGAGCGCAAAGGTGGCATCGACGGGCTCCTCCGTCGCGACGGGCAGGCGTCCCCCGGGCACGCCGAAGGCGACCGCCCGGGCACGCGCCCCGCCGGCATTGACGGTGAAGCGCGCGTGGCGGTTCTCCCCCATCGCCCGCGGGTCGGTGAACGTCGCTGCGGGGACGAGCAGGACCGGCGCGGGGTTGCCGATGCCGCACGGCTCGAGCCGCTCGAGCTCCTCCGCCAGGGCGAGGCCGAGCGCGTCGCCCGCGACGACGGCGTCGACGCGCTCCCGGGGCACGAGGTCCTCCGGGCGGAGCGTCGCCGCGGCGTGCGCCTCGAAGGCGGCCCGGAACGCGTCGACGTCGGCGCGGGCGATGTCGAGGCCGGCCGCGGCGCGGTGGCCGCCGTAGCGCCGCAGGTGCTCCCCGGCGGCGGTCAGGCCCGCGAGCAGGTCGAAGCCGGGGATGGACCGACCGGATCCCGTGCCCCCGTCGCCGTCGAGCGCGATGAGCACGGTCGGGCGGTGGTGGCGCTCGGCCACCCGTGAGGCGACGATCCCGATGACGCCCGGGTGCCAGTCGTCCCCCGCGAGCACGTGGGCCGGCCGCTCGCCCGCCGCGGCCACCTGCGCCTCGGCGGCGAACAGGATCCGTGTCTCGACGTCGCGGCGCTCGGCGTTCGCGCGGTCGAGCTCCTCGGCGACGGCCGTGGCCCGGGCCTCGTCCTCGGTCAGCACGAGCTCGAGGCCGGCGTCGGCGCGGTGCAGACGCCCGGCGGCGTTGATCCGCGGGGCCAGGCGGAAGCTGAGCGTCCGCGCGTCGAGACCGCTCGGATCCGCCTGGGCCACGCGCATGAGCGCGCGCAGCCCGGGCTTCCCGGTCCCGGCGAGCGTGCGCAGGCCCTCCCGCACGAGCCGGCGGTTTTCGCCCACGAGGGGCACGCAGTCCGCCACCGTCGCCAGCGCGACGAGGTCGAGGTCGTCGGCCGCCGAGGCCGGCGAATCGACGGCGCCCGCGGCGGCCTCCAGAGCCTGCGCGAGCTTGAACGCGACCCCGGTCGCGCACAGGTCCTCGCACGGATAGGACGAGATCGTCGGGTGCACGATCGGGGCGTCCGGCAGCGCGCCGTCGGCGCGCGGTCGGTGGTGATCGGTGACGAGCACGTCGAGTCCGGCCGCCCGGGCGGCGGCGACCTCCTCGACCGCGGTGATCGCGCAGTCGACGGTCACGAGCAGGTTGGTGCCGCGCGCGGCGAGACGTTCGACGGTGCCCAGCGACAGGCCGTAGCCGTCGTCCAGGCGGCTGGGCAGATACCAGTCCACGTCCGCCCCGAGGCGCCGCAGGCAGCGCACGAGCACCGCGGTGGAGGACACTCCGTCGACGTCGTAGTCGCCGTGGATGGTGATGCGCCCGCCGGCCCGCACGTGCCCGAGCACGAGGTCCACGGCGGCGTCGATCCCGTCGAACGCGTCCGCGGGATGCTCGTCGGCCGAGTCGAGGAACGCGCGGGCGCCAAGCGGCGTGTCGTATCCGCGGCGCACGAGCACCTGTGCGAGCGCGTCGGACACCCCGAGGTCGCGCTCGAGCGCCAGCACGGCGGTCATGTCGCACGCGGGGACGTCGAGGTGGGGTTGCTCGGCCATGGCATGGGAGCCTAGGCACGAGGTGCGACGGAACCGCGCGGGATTGGCGCAGCTAGCGGCGAGGCAGGCCGGCGACGCCGGTGCCGTGCTGGCGCTCGCGGCGAATGCCCTGGAAATACACCGCGGCCATGCCGAGCAGCGCGCCCG
Organism: Solirubrobacteraceae bacterium; assembly: GCA_035997675.1. Classification (GTDB taxonomy): domain Bacteria; phylum Actinomycetota; class Thermoleophilia; order Solirubrobacterales; family Solirubrobacteraceae; genus JALYZC01. The sequence continues at coordinate 16,010 of DASYIJ010000038.1, read as the reverse complement.
GGATGGCCTCGAGGGCCGTGACCAGATCGGTGGCGTGGCGGCCGGGGATCGCGCCTCCGTTGACGATGAGGCCGAACACAACCGCGCCGATCAGCGCGCCGACGAAGGCCCCGACGATCCCACCCCAGAACCGGTCGGGCAGCCAGATCGTGAAGTGCCACAGGGCCAGGCCCATCATGACCCAGGCGAGCATTCCCATTAGCGGTTCCTCCCGTGTCGGCCGCCGCGGCGCTTGGACTTGCTCGCGCCCTTCGGCTTGGGCTCAGCCTTCTTGCGCGGGGTCGAGCCGCCGGTGGTGCTGGTCGAGGAGGTGCGACGCCGCGCCCGCGGACCGTTGCCGCGCGCCGGCACGGGCTGGGGCTGGGCGTCCGGCTCGCCGTTGGGAGCGCCGTCCCCGGTCTCCTCGGCGATGTCGGCGACCATGTCGTCGAATTCCTCGGGCGAGACCTCGTCCGGCTGCTCGGGGGCGGTGACCCTCCCCCGCCGGCGCCGGCCGGCGCGCGCCGGCGCGACCGGTTCGACCTCGACGGCCTCCCCGGCGACGGTCGCCACCGCGTAGGCGGGCACGAGCCCGTCGTTCTCGCCGCGGATGCGCTCGTCGCGCTGAACGTAGACGCGCTCGCGCTCCTTCCAGTGGGTCAGCACGGGCGAAGCGATGAAGATCGAGGAGTACGCGCCCGACGCCACCCCGACGAGGAGCGCGAACGCGAAGTCCTTGAGCGTGTCCCCGCCGAAGAGCAGCAGCGCCGTCACGGGAAGCAGCGTGCACAGCGTGGTCGCGAGGGATCGCGTCAACACCTCGCTCATGGAGCGATTGACGATCTGGGAGAAGGCGGCGCGCGGCATTCGCGGCACGTTCTCGCGCACGCGGTCGAAGACGATGATCGTGTCGTAGAGCGAGTAACCCAAAATGGTGAGCAGCGCCGCGACCGTCGACGTCGTCACCTCCCGGCCGGTGAGCGAGTACACGCCGCTGGTGATCAGCAGGTCGTGCATCAGGGCGATCAGGACGGGGACGGCGTACTTCCACTCGAACCGCAGCGCGATGTAGGCCGAGATCACCAGGAGCGACGCGATGATCGCGATGACCGCGGTCCTGGCGATCGTCTGGCCGAAGGTCGGCCCGATCGACGTGTTGGAGAAGTTGTTGCCGATGCCGAAGCGCTGGTCCAGGGCGTTGCGGACCTGCTGCACCTTGTTGGGCTGCAGTGTCTTCGTGGAGATCTGGAAGACGTACTTGCCCTGGGCCTTGTCGCTGACCCTCTGGATCTTGGCGTCGTTGTAGCCCTGCGCCTTCATGACCGCGCGGATGTCGTTCTCGGTGGCGGGCCGCTGGACCGACGTCTTGATGCGCGTGCCCGACTCGAAGTCGATGCCGAAGTTCAGCCCGTTCGATCCGATCGCCAGCGCGCCGACCAGCAGAATCACGCCGGACATCGAGAAGAACCACCGGGACGCGCCCATGAAGTCGAAGCGGATCGCCCGACGCCGCTTGGCGGCTCCGAGTGCGGCCGGGCTGCGGAGGATGGACGAGCGACCGAGGGTTGCGAGAATCGCCTGAGTGGCCAGCACTGCCGTCAGGAACGACACGATCGTGCCGATGCCCAGGACGAACGCGAAGCCCTTCACCCCGGCGGTGGCCAGGATGAAGAGGATGAACGCCGTCATCAACGTGACGACGTTGGCGTCGATGATCGCCGTGAGGCCCTTCTTGTAGCCGGCCGCGATCCCGCGCGGGACCGACGCGCCCGCACGAATCTCCTCCTTGACCCGCTCGAATATCACGATGTTGGCGTCGGCCGCCACCCCGATAGTGAGGATCAGGCCCGCGATCCCCGGTAGCGTCAGCGTGATCGGTATGAGCTCGATCAGCGCCGCGAAGTACATGGCGTAGAGGGCCAGGGCGCCGACCGCGATCAGGCCCAGCACGCGGTAGAACACGAGCAGGAAGAGCGCCACGAGCCCCAGCCCGACGAGGCCGGCCGTCACGCCCTGGCTCAGCGCCTGCTTGCCCAGCGTGGCCGAGACCTGCGACTGCGAGATCAGCTTGAGCTTGATCGGCAGCGCGCCGATCTGGAGCAGCTTGGCCAGGTCCTGGGCGGACTGGATCGTGAAGCCGCCCTCGATGTCGGCACCGTTCGCTCCGTCGATTCCGTCCGGATTCTGCTGGTAGTCGATGTACGGGACGGTCACCAGCTCGCCGTCGAGGACGGCGGCGAAGTGCTGGAAGGAGGCGGTGGGCGGCTGGCCCGGCGCCGCCTGCGACTGCCCGCGCTGTGCGATCCGTCGGGTGACGTCGTGCCACGCCGACCGGCCCTTGTCAGTGAAGCTGAAGGTGACGATCGGCGCGCCGTTGCCGCCCCCGCTCCGATTGAAGTCCTGCTTGACGTTGGTGAGCTCGGTGCCCGACAGCGCCGGCGCGTCGTTGAGGATGTAGTAGTTGCTCGCGGCCTGCTTCGTCTGGCGGTTCTTCTCGCCGCGCACGACGATCGTGCCCTGGTTGACCTTGACGATCCGGGTGCCGGGCGGCGGCTTGCCGCCCGGGAGGTCGCCGGTGAGGTCGGTCGTGACGTCGGCGGGGCCCGCCAGCACCTTCTTCTGCTTGTCGTTGACCAGGAAGTACTCGCCGTTGGTCGTCGCCTTGCCCCCGTTGGCGGTCGGCGGACGCTTGGACGCGAGGACGACCGCGTCGTAGTACGGCATCCCACCCGCCTGGCCGGCCGACTGCCCGCCGGTGACATTGGGATCCGACGGGTTCGGCTTGAGGTCGGGCCCGAGGACATCCGACTCCCAGTCGTAGAATTGGAGTTGGGCCACCTTGCCGACCTGGCGGACCGCGCGCTGGGCGTTCTGCGTGCCGGGCAGGCCGACGGTGATCTGGTCGGACCCGGAGCGCTGGATCTCGGGCTCGGACACCCCGAACGCGTCCACCCGCTTGCGGATGACCTCGAGCGCGCGGTCGATCGCCTGCGAGTCCACCTTCGGCTGCTGCGGGGTCGGGCGGCCCTGATAGACGAGCTCGACACCGCCCTTGAGGTCCAGGCCGCGCTTGACGCTGTGCGTCATCACGACGGCCACCGAGGCGATGGCGAGCCCGGCGACGACCAGCAGGATGAGGAGGTTGCGACGGCGGGCGCTCATGGACAGCTGACCAAGGCTACTTTGCCGGGGTGAGGATGACGAGCAACCCGCCGTCGTCGTCGTAGGCGGGGAACAGGTCGGCCGTGGCGCGCGCCGGCAGGTCGCCCTCGGCGTGGACCTCGACCTGCTTGCCGAGGACGCGCACGCCCCACTCGAGCGCGGTGGCCACCTGGTCGTCGCCGTTCTCGAACTTCAGGCCGAGCACGTCCATGACCGGGCGGCCGATCACCTTCTCCTCGGTCAGCCCGGTCAGCTCCGTCGCACCGCGCCCGATCCCCAGCAGGCGACCCTGCTGGTCGCACACGAAGAAGGCCGCGTCGGGCGCGGGGTAGTAGTCGTCCAGCAACTCGAACAGGAAGCCGAAGCCGCATTTGTTGCAGCCCTTGGCCTCACGGCGGAAACCCGCCGTGCGCTCGCTGGAAGTGGTGCGGTTACCGCAGTTGGGACAGATGAAGAGGTGGGCCATCGCTCGCACGCAGGATACGAACCCGTGCGAGGCTAGGTCGTCGCGGTAAAGCCCGCCTTACGAAACGGGCGGCCGGCGCCCGGCCCACGGCCGCGCGGCCTCGAGCTGCGCCGCCAGCGAGAGCAGCGTGGTCTCGCCGTTGGCGCGGGCGACGATCTGTACGGCCAGTGGCAACCCGTCGTCGTCGAAGCCCGCCGGGACGGCCGCGGCGGGCTGGCCCAGGTGGTTCCATACCGCCGTGTAGGTGACATACGGCCCGCCGCCGTAGAAGGTGCGCACCGCGCCCTTGCCGCGCCAGCGCTCCACCGGCTCGGGCGGCGCCGCGGTGACGGGCGTGAGCAGCACGTCGTGCTCGGCGAAGATCGCGTTGACGCGCTCGGCCACGACCGGCTCGCGACGCCCGGCCCGGCGCAGCGGACGGCCGTGGACCCGGCGACCAGCGGCGGCCATCCGCGCCGACCGGCGCTCGAGGCGCTCCGGATGGTCCAGCCGCGCAGCGTCGTCGGCCACGCCGGCGAGGTAGCGGGGCATGATGTCGGGGAGGAGCTGCCCGTACTTCGGGTCGCGAGCGCCGACCTCGTGTCCCAGGGAGCGCAACAGCTCCGCGGTCTCTTCCACGGCGCGCCGCGCCGCCGGTCCGGCCTTGACGCCGGGCAGCGTGCTCTTCAGCGACGTCGCCACCCGCAGACGGCCGGGATCGCGCTGCGCCGCCTCGGCGAAGGAGACCTCGGGGTCCGGCGGGGAATGGGCGTCGCCGTCAGCCGGTCCGCGGAGGGCGTCGTCGAACAGGGCAGCGTCGAGCACGCTCCGGGTCAGGCCGCCGAAAACGGTGAGCCCGTGCCAGTGCTCCGGGTCGGGCAGCGTGGAGATCCGTCCGCGCGTCGGCTTGAGCCCGAACAGCCCGCACATCGCCGCGGGGACGCGAATGGAGGCTCCGCCGTCGGAGCCCAGGGCCGCGGGCGCCAACCCGGCGGCGACCGCCGCGGCGCTCCCTCCGCTGGAACCGCCGGTCGCGCGCTCCACGTTCCAAGGGTTCCGCGTCGCGCCGTGCGTTTCCGACTCGGTCATGTGTCCCCACATCGCGAGCTCCGGCAGGGCCGTCTTGCCCAGCATCGGCGCGCCGGCCCCGCGCAGGCGGCGCACCACCTCGGCGTCGCCCGCCGCCGGGGACTCGTTGGCGCCGGTTCCGTGGCCGGTGACCTCACCCTCGAGGTCCACGTTGTCCTTGACGGCGACCGGGATCCCCAGCAGCGGGCCGGTCTCGCCCGCGCGCAACCGCTCGAGCGCGGCGTCGGCCTCGGCCAGGGCGGCCTCGGCGCGCACGGAGACGAACGCGTTCAGCTCGGGGTCGAGGCGCTCGATGCGCTCGAGGTAGCACTCGACCAGGTCGCGCGGGGTGACCGCTCCGGCGCGCAGCAGCTCGCCCTGTCGGGCGACGCCGGCGAAGGCGAGATCCGCGCCCGACGGGACGCCGGTGTCGGTCTGGGCTTCGGACGGCGTGCTCATCGTGGGCTCCTTCCTGTCATCGGCCACTCCGGCCACGCGCCCACCCTATCCGGCGCCTGCGCCTTGGCATCGGCGCCGCGCGGCCTACCTCCAGCGGCATGTCCCGGGCAGGAGTCAGCGAGGTCGGTGCTGCGCTGGAGACGGCGCGGTTGTTCATCGAGGCGTTGAACGCCCGCGATGTGGAAACGCTCCGCGCGACCGTGACGAGCGACGTCGAGCTGCGCACCCCGCAGGGCGCGGCGCTCCGGGGTTACGACGGTCTCGAGGACGTCGTGCGGGCGGCCTTGGAGAACGACCTGCTGCTCGTCCGTCGCGGCCCGGAGCGGGTGGACGAAGAGTCCGGCGCCACCCGCGTGAGCGTGCCGGTCCGCGAGCTCGTGCGCCGGGGCGAGCTCCAGGGCACAGCGGTGTTCGAGGTCCGCGACGGGCGGATCTCGGCGTTCGAGGTCGTCCCGGCTACTTAGACCCGGCGTGCTCTCGCACTGCGTCGAGCGCACCGTGGAGGTGCGCCGCCGCCTGCTTGATGTCGTCGTGGTCGTTCTGGCCCGCGCGCGACTCGGCGGAGAGCACCGCGCAGCGGTGCACCTTCTCGAAGTCGCCGTAGGGGAACTTGTAATGCCCCTTGGTCTCCGGGTCCATCTCGTCGTCGACGCCGAGGTGCCAGCGGCCGAAGGCGGTGAAGCCGTTCTCCTCGATGTAGCGGTTCTCGTCCTCGGCCGTGGGCTGATGCTCACTCCAGTCGTCCCTGTCGTCGAGCACCACGGCGCCGTCGCCGATGAGCTTGTTCGCGTGGTCGAAGCCCGCCTGGTTGAGCTTGACTGCCATGGTGACCTCCCGGTGTTGGATGGGCGTGTGAGGCGCGTACCCGGGTCTGCAGGTAGGTCACGGCGCCGGTCGGGCAAACCCGATGTCCTGGGCGCGGCGCGCTTGTTCCGGGCCGGACGCGGCCTACCGGAGCGCGGGCATGCACGCGGGCCCCATCGTCATCGGCTACGACGGATCGCCGGCCTCCGAAGAGGCGGTGCGGGAGGCGGCCGAGCTGCTCGGCGAGCGCCCGGCCCTCGTCGTCGTCGTGACCAAGACGGGAATCGGCTTCGAGCTCATGGAGCTCCCCACGATGACCATCGGGCTCCCGCCGGCGACGCTGGACGTCCGCACGGCGCTCGCGCTCGAGGAGGCGCAGCGCGAGCAGGCCGAGCGGCTGGCGCAGAAGGGCGCCGCGCTGGCCCGCGATGCCGGCCTGCCGGCGGACGCGCTGGTGGTCGCCGAAGAGGTGGAGGTTCCGATCGCCGACACGCTCGTCCGGGTCGCGCGCGAGCGCGACGCCCAGGCCGTGGTGGTCGGGCCGCACGGCCACGGCCGGATCGGAGAGGTGCTCCTCGGCAGCACCACTCGCGACGTCATCCGGCGCGCCACCTGCCCGGTCGTGGTCGGGCGCCAGCTCAACGGCGCCGCGCCGGACTCGAACTAGCTACTTCACGTAGTGGTGCAGCAGCGCGAGCTCGACGCGCTCGGACGGACCTGCCAGCAGCGGCCCGATGCGGTCGTTGAACACGGCGAATTCCGGGTCGCTGTTGACGGCGTCGGCGCCGTCGCGATCCGAGAACAACCCGATGCCGCGCACCACCCCGGCAGCCTCGTCGCCGAGGATCAGCACGCTCTCGAGTGCCGGGTGATCGCTGAGGAAATTGGTCGCGAATTCGGAGTAGATCTCGGCGACCTGGTCGAAGTGGCCGGGCTTGGCGTGCAGGGTGAACTCGGCTACGTGCATGACGCTCCTCCTTCGGTGGGTGTGGCTAGAAGAGCCGGGCCGCGTCGTCCGGCGGCTCGAGCCCGAGATGCGCCCACGCGTGCCGGGTGGCCACGCGCCCGCGTGGCGTGCGCTTCAGCAGTCCGGTCTGCACGAGGTATGGCTCGTACACGTCCTCGATCGTGTCGGCCTCCTCCCCCACGGCCACGGCCAGCGTGGAGAGCCCGACCGGGCCGCCGCCGAACTTCACGCAGATCGCGTGCAGGATCTCGCGGTCCAGTTTGTCCAGCCCGGCGTCGTCGATCTCCAACTCCTTGAGCGCGGTGCCGGCGACCTCGACCGTGATCGTTCCCTGGGCCCGCACCTCGGCGTAGTCGCGCACACGCTTGAGCAGACGGTTGGCCACGCGCGGCGTCCCGCGGCTGCGCTCGGCGATGGCCTGCGCCCCGCCGTCCTCGAGCGTGGCGCCGAGGATCCGCGCCGACCGGCGGACGATCTGCGCCAGTTCGTCGGGCCCGTAGTGCTCGAGGCGCTGCTGGATGCCGAAGCGCTCGCGCAGCGGCGTGGTCAGCAGCCCCGCGCGCGTCGTGGCGCCGATGAGGGTGAACGGCGGCAGGTCGAGCGTGACCACGCGGGCGCCCGCGCCCTGGCCGACCGTGATCGGCAGCCGCCGGTCCTCCATGGCCGGGTAGAAGGTCTCCTCGAGCGCTCGCGGCAGGCGGTGGACCTCGTCGACGAAGAACACGCTGCGCGGCTCCAGCGCCGTCAGGAACGCGGCGACGTCGCCCTTTCGCTCCAGCGCCGGGCCGGCGGTGGACACAAACGGGACGCCGAGCTCGGCCGCCACGATCTGCGCCAGCGACGTCTTGCCCAGTCCGGGCGGGCCGGCCAGCAGCAGGTGGTCGAGCGCCTCATCGCGGGCTACGGCGGCCTCGAGCGCCACCGCAAGCTGGCGCTTGACGCTCTCCTGCCCGACGAACTCGTCGAGTGCCCGCGGGCGCAGCGAGCGGTCCAGCTCGTCCTCGGCGAGCTCGGCCGGGGTCTGGATGCGAGCGGTCACCGCGTCACTCATGTGCGCGCACCGCGGAGGGCGTGGGCGATCAGGTCCTCGGGCGTCTGCGCCTCGGAGGGAGCGGACTCCAGCATCTCGGAGGCCTCCTGCACGGAGAAGCCGAGGCCGACGAGGCCGTCGCGGGCGAGCAGTCGCGGGTCGTCGCCGCGGGAGACGGTGATCGGGTCCTCGCCGGAGGCACCCACCTTCTCGCGGAGCTCGACGATGATCCGCTCGGCCGTGCGCTTCCCGATGCCGGGGACGGCCTGGAAGCGCGCGGCGTCGCCGGCCGCCAGCGCGCCGACGAGTTCCCGCGGCGGGCCGGCGGACAGGACGGCGAGCGCCACCTTCGGCCCCACCGCCTGCACCCCGAGCAGGAGCAGGAACAACTCGCGCTCCTCCTCGCTCGCGAACCCGTACAGCATCAGCGCGTCGTCGCGGACGACCAGATGGGAATGCAGCGTGACCGGCTTGCCCACCGCCGGGACCCGCTTGAGCGTCTCGGCCGAGACCGACAGGCGATACCCGACGCCGCCGCAGTCGACGACGACGGCGTCCATCCGCCGGACGGCGACGGTGCCGCTGACGAGGGCGATCATGCGCGCGCCAGCGCCGCGGTCAGCGGCGCGCGGTTGAGGTGGCAGATGGCCACGGCCAGCGCGTCCGCCGCGTGATCCGGCGTGGGCGGGTCGGCCAGGCCGAGCAGCGCGCCGACCATCTGCTGGACCTGGGCCTTGGCGGCGCGGCCGGTCCCGCACACGGCGCCCTTGACCTGCTGGGGCGTGTAGGACGCGCACGGGATCGCCCGGCGCCCGGCGGCGAGCATGACCACGCCGCGGGCCTGGCCGACGGCGAAGGCCGAGCGCGCGTTCTGCCCGAAGTAGACGTCCTCCACGGCGAGGTCCTGCACGAGGTGCTCGTCGAGGAGCTCGCACACGCGCTCGTAGATCGCGGCCAGCCGCGCTTCGGGCGCGCCGCCGGATCGCGTCTCGATCACGCCGCCGTCGAGCGCAACCAAGCGCCCGTCGCGCCGACGCACGACGCCGTAGCCCGTGCTGGCGGTGCCCGGGTCGATGCCCATCACGACCATGTCACGCACGGATTCTGCGTGCCGGGCCGGATGCCTCCCCGGGGCCGGTTCGCCCGCTTTCGCCGCACCCGTCAATTCCAGGCGCTTTTCTGCCGATAGTGGTGGTGGTGCGTGCTCGTCAACAACGCGAGGACCTCGAGCGCCAGCTCGCCGACGCCCAGCGGCAGATCGCCGACCTGGAACGTCGCCTTGGCCTGCAGGCGGGCAACGACCCCGTCACCGGGCTCCTGAATCTCGGCCGCTTTCGCGCGCAGCTCGACGTCGAGGTCAAGCGCACCCGCCGCCACGGGCGACCGCTGTGCGCAGCGGTCCTCGACCTCGACGGCTTCCGGGCGGTCAACATCCAGCACGGGTACGCCGTCGGCGACGAGCTTCTGACGGCCGCCGGTCGCGCGCTCGGCGCCGGGCTGCGGGCGCACGACCTCGCGTGCCGCACCGGGGCCGACGAGTTCGCGATCCTCCTCCCGGAGACCGACCTGGGCGGCGCCGAAGCGGGCATGCAGCGCGTCCTGGCCGAGCTCGAGAACACGAGCGTGGGTCCCCTCGAGTCGATCCGGGCCTCGATCGGCGTGGCGCAGTTCGACCGCGCGCACACGGCCGCCCAGCTGCTGGCCGCGGCGGCGCAGGGGCTCGAGCGTGCGCGCACGGAGGGCGGCGGCCGGGTCGGCGTCGCGACCGACGACGCCGGGGCGCCCGCGGACACTCACCGCCGAGACGCGGTCGCGGCGCTCGCCGTCGCGCTGCTCGAGCGCGACCGCTATACCGGCGAGCACTCCCAGTACGTCGTCGACCTCAGCGGCGCGGTGGCGCACGGCCTCGGGGTCGACGAGGCGGTCGTCGCCGAGGTCCAGGCCGCGGCTCTCCTGCACGACATCGGCAAGGTGGCGGTGCCCGACGACATCCTCAACAAACCCGGCGCACTGACCGAGGAGCAGTGGCGGCAGATGCGCGATCACACGCTGATCGGAGAGCGGATCCTCCGCGCCATCCCGGGGCTCGGCAACGTCGCGCGTGTCGTGCGCCACGAGCACGAGCGCTGGGATGGCGGCGGATATCCCGACGGGCTGGCGGGCGAGGACATTCCCGTCGGCTCGCGGATCATCCTGGCGTGCGACGCCTACCACGCGATGACCTCCGACCGCCCGTACCGGAAGGCCATGTCGCACGGCGAGGCAATCGCCGAGCTCAGCGCCAATGCCGGGACCCAGTTCGATCCGCGGGTGGTCGAGGTGCTGATCGGGCAGCTCTACGGGCAGCGCCAGGCGGCGGCCGCCGTCAGCGCCGCTTCGCAGGCTTAGCGCGCGGGGCGCGCTCGCCCGCGCGCATTCGCTCGAGCCCGATCCAGGCGAAGTCCATCACCGCGTCGACAAGTTCGGCGCGCGGCACATCCTGGTGATCGGCCCACCAGTTGGCCAGTGCCTGCACGGCCCCGACGAGCTGCTCGGCGAGCATCTCGATTGCCTGGCGGCGGTCGGCGCGGTCGCCGGGCGTCGCCGCCGGCTCGGCGGCGATCAGCGCCGCCACCACCCCCGCCACCTGGCTGCGAACCCGGTCGAGGAAGGCCGCTACCTCGGGGTCGGCGGCCTCCCGGAAGAGCATGCGCCACGCACCCCGGCGCTCCTCCACGAAGCCCAGGAAGGCATCGACGCCCGCGCGCAGGCGAACGTCGCCGGGCTGGGCCGTGGCCGCGCCGGCCGCCAGGCGGCGGAAGATCTCGGCCGCCTGGGTGTCCAGCAGAGAGGCCCACAGAGCCTGCTTGGACGCGAAGTGCTCGTAGATCAGGGCCTTCGATACGCCGGCCTCCCGGGCGATCTCGTCGATCGAGGACGCGTGGTATCCGCGGTCGGCGAACACGTTCATCGCCGCGTCGAGGATCGCGACGCGGCGCTCTCCGGCGGGCATGCGCCGCCGACCGCGCGAACGACCGGCTCGAGTGCGCGGGCTCATGCCTACTTCGGAAGGCTCGAGCCGGCGAGCAGGAAGAACCAGGCGCCGAACAGCAGCAGCGCGCCGGACACGCTGACGACCATCACGATGTCGACGACGCGGGTCTGGCGGCCGGACCCGCGCTCGCCGCGCATGCTCCGATGCCATGGCATGCGGACCCGGACGGAGGCGTTCGTATGGGTGACCCGCCCGTAGAGGCGGTCGAGGCTGGACAGCAGCTTGCCCAGCACGATCATCGAGACGACGACGCCCACGAGGATCAGCAGGTAGGGGCCGAAGCTCGGCGAGGACCCGGACTGGAGCTGCGAGCCCAGCCACAGCCAGAACAGCGGCGCGCCGATCCACATCAGGAGGCTTCCGACGACCATCACGGCCACCAGCAGCAGGGCGGCGAACTTGTTCGTGATTCCCGGAGCCCGGGTCGGGGGCGACGCCATCCTCAGCCGGCCGCGGCCACGCGCTCGAGCACGTCGGCGTCGGCGTCGAAGTTGGCGTGGACCGCGTTGACGTCGTCGTCGGCCTCGAGCGCCTCGAGCAGGCGCAGAAGCTGTCCGACGTGCGCCTCGTCCAGCGGGACCCGCGAGGTCGGCTGCTGGACCACCTCGGCGCTGTCGATCTCCACTCCTGCGCGCTCGAGCGCCGCGCGTACGGCGGTGAGGCTCGCGGGATCGGAGACGATCTCGTAGATGTCGCCGTCGGCGCTGATGTCCTCGGCGCCCGCGTCGATGGCGGCCTCGAGGTCGTCCTCCGTCCAGCGGGTGGCGTCGACGACGATCACGCCGCGCTTCTCGAAGAGGTACGCGACCGATCCGGGCTCGCCGAGGGCCCCGGCGTGCTTGCCGAAGATGTGGCGCACGTCGGCCCCGGTCCGGTTGCGGTTGTCGGTCAGCGCCTCCACCATGATCGCCACGCCGCCCGGCCCGTAGCCCTCGTACACGACCGACTCGATCGCGTCGGCGTCCGTACCCTCGCCCGTGCCCTTGGCGATCGCCCGCTCGATGTTGTCCTTGGGCATCGACGCGTCGCGTGCCTTCTGCACCGCGGTCGCGAGCGTCGCGTTCGCTTCGGGGTCACCACCGCCGTCGCGTGCGGCGACCGTGATCGCGCGCGCGAGCTTCGTGAACTGCTGGCCGCGCCGCGAGTCGACGATCGCCTTCTTGTGCTTGATGGAAGCCCACTTGGAGTGTCCGGACATCGCCCTAAGTCTAGGAGGACCGGGGCCCGGCGGCGGCGCCCGCCGGGACCAGCGCGGCCGGGAACTCGCGGTACCAGGCGATCGTGCGCTCGACGCCCTCCTCGAGGTCCACCGCGGGTTCCCAGCCGGTCAGCTCGCGCAGCTTGGCGGCGTCGACGAACTGCCGGTCTATCTCCCCGGCCGGCGTGCCTTCCCCTCGGAAATCCGGCTCCACCTCGGTGCCCGCGACCCGGCAGATGACCTCCGCGAGCTCGCGGACGGAATGCGGTTGCCCGGCGCCGGCGTTGAACGCCTCGCCGGCGGCCCCCTCGCCGTCGAGCGCCCCGGCCAGCGCGAGATACGCCGCCACGGCGTCCTCGACGTAGAGGAAGTCGCGTTCGGGCGATCCGTCCGAGCGGATGATCGGGCGCCGTCCGGCGATGGCGGCGCTGACGACCTCCGGGACCAGCCGAGAGGTGTTGAGGTCGCCGCCGCCGTAGAGGTTGGCGAACCGCGTCACCGCCACCGGGAGCCGGTACGTCTCCCAGTAGCTGCGCGCGATCATGTCGGCGGCGGCCTTGCTGACGTCGTAGGGGAAGCGCGGCCGCAGCGCGAAGTCCTCGCGATAGGGAAGCTCCTCGTGATCGCCGTAGGCCTTGTCCGACGAGGCCACGACCACCCGCGATACGTCGTTCAGGCGGCAGGCCTCGAGCACGGTCCACGTGCCGCCGATGTTGACGTCGAAGGTCGAGACGGGCGAGCGCCTGGCCGCGCCGACGATGGTCTGGGCGGCGAGGTGGAACACGGTGTCGATCTCGTACTCGCCCATCGTGCGGTGCATCGTGTCGGCGGAGGTGCAGTCGCCGTGGACGACGTTGACCCGCTCCTCGGTGCCCTCGAGCTGCAGGGCGGCGCTCGCCGTGGCGTCGCGCTTGAGCACGGTCACCCGGGCTTCGGCGTCCAGCAGCGCCTTGACCAGCCACGACCCCAGCAGCCCGTACGCACCGGTGACGAACACCGAGCGCCCGCCCCAGGCGCCGCTCATGACCAGACCTTCCAGGGCGGACGCTCGCCGGCCCACAGGTCGTTGAGCTGGACCGCGTCCTTGTAGGTGTCCATGCACTCCCAGAACCCGGTGTGCCGGAAGGCCCTGAGCTGGTCGTCGTCGGCCAGGCCCTCGAGGGGCTCGCGCTCGAGCACGCTGGACTCGGAGAGATAGTCGAAGACCCCGGGGTCGAAGCAGAAGAAGCCGCCGTTGATCCAGTGGTCGGATCGGGGCTTCTCGTGGAAGCCGGTGACCCGCCCGTCGCCGTCGAGCTCGGTGACGCCGAACTGGAGCTCGGGGCGCACGACGGTCATCGTGGCCAGGGCGCCGTGGGCGCCGTGAAAGCGGGTCAGCTCGGCGAGCTCGATGTCCGCGAGGCCGTCCGCGTAGGTGGCACAGAACGTCGCCTCCCCGAGGCGGTCGCGGATGTGCTGGATGCGCCCGCCGGTGGGAGTGTCGACGCCGGTGTCGACGCATTCGGCGTCGACGCGCTCGGGCCACTCCGCGCCGGCCACGAATTCCTCGATCTGCTCGCCGAGATAGCCGGTACAGAGCACGAAGCGACGCAATCCCTGGGCGGCGTAGATGCGCATGACGTGCCAGAGGATCGGCCGCCCGCCGATCTCCACGAGTGGCTTGGGAATCGTGCGCGTGTGCTCCTGGAGCCGCGTGCCGCGGCCCCCGCAGAGGATCACGACGGTATCGATGTCGCCGTCCGCCATCGGCGCGCCATTATGACCGTGCGGCGCGCGCCGCGATCCGATCCTCACGGTTGGCCTCAGCCTCGCCCCGTCCTACTCCACACCGTGAGCGTAGGATTGCCCCCGTGGGGAGCGCGACCATCGATCCCGGCATCTTCAAGGCATACGACGTTCGCGGGACCTACCCCGACCAGATCGACGGCGATGTGGCGGAGCAGGTCGGGCGCGGCTTCGTCCGCGTCCTGGCCGGGATGGCCGGCAAGCCGGCCGGCGAGCTGCGGATCGGGCTCGGGCGCGACATGCGCCAGTCCTCGCCGGAGCTCAGTGCACGGTGTCGCGAGGGCCTCGTCGCCGAGGGCGCGCACGTGGTCGACGCCGGCATGATCGGCACCGAGATGCTCTATTGGCTCGTCGGCGCGCGCGGTCTCGACGGCGGCGTCATGTGCACCGCCTCGCACAATCCCAAGGCGTACACCGGCCTGAAGCTGGTCCGGGAGGGCGCGCTGGCGCTGTCCGGCGACGAAGGCCTCCAGGACATCCGGCAGGCCATCGAGGCCGGGCTGGGCGAGGCGCCCGGCGGGGGAAGCGTCGAGGAGACCGACATCTATCCGGACTTCCACGCCGCGGCGCTGGGCTTCGTCGACGCCGAGGTGAAGCCGCTGAGCCTCGTGGTGGAGGGCAGCCACGGCATGGCCGCCCCCATGGTCGGACCGCTGCTGGACCAACTCGGGCTCGACCCGGTCGCACTGCATTGGCAGGCCGACGGCGAGTTCCCCGACAGCGGCCCCAACCCGATGCTCGAGGAGAACCGGAAGTTCATCGTCGAGAAGGTCCGGGAGCAGGGCGCCGATCTGGGCATCGCGTGGGACGGCGACGCCGACCGCTGCTTCTTCATCGACGGGCACGGCGAGTTCGCGGCCGGCGACTTCGTCACGGCGCTGCTCGCGGAGTCGATCCTCCGCAAGCAGCCCGGGGCGACGATCCTCTACGACGTGCGCGCGAGCTGGGCGGTGCGCGACATCGTCACGGCGGCCGGCGGCACGGCCCTGATCAACCGCGTCGGCCACGCGTTCTTCAAGACGCGCATGCGGGTCGAGGGAGCCGCGTTCGGCGGGGAGGTGTCGGGCCACTACTACTTCCACGACTTCTACAACGCCGACTCGGGGACCCTGCCCGCCCTCCTCATGCTCGAGAACCTGTCGATCGAGGGCAAGCCCCTGGCCGAGCTGCTGGAGCCGCTGCGGTCGAAGTACTTCATCTCGGGTGAGATCAACTCCGAGGTCGCCGACCAGCGGGCCAAGATGGAGGAGATCGCCGAGCATTACTCGGACGGGCACCAGTACCGGCTGGACGGCATCTCGGTCGAGTACGACCAGTGGCACTTCAATGTCCGGCCGTCGAACACGGAGCCGCTGCTGCGACTCTGCCTCGAATCGTTGGTGTCGCGGGAGGACATGGAGCGACGCCGCGACGAGGTGCTGGCGCTGATCCGCTCGTGAGCGACGACGAGGCGGCGGCGGCCGCGCTGGAGCGCGCCTCGGCGGCCGGCGTCCACCGCCTGGCGATCCCCACCCCGTTCGCGGTCGGCCGGGTGAACACGTACCTGATCGAGGACGAGCCGCTCACGCTCGTCGACTCGGGGCCCAACTCGGCCAAGGCGCTCGACGAGCTCGAGCGCCAGCTGCACGAGCGCGGCCACGCCGTCGAGGACCTCCAGCTCCTGGTGGTCACCCACCAGCACATCGACCACCTCGGGCTGCTGGACGTGCTGGCCCGGCGCTCGGGCGCGGAGGTGGCCGCGCTGGACCTCCTCGTTCCCTACCTGGCGGCCTACTCCGAGGACGCCGAGCGCGACGACGAGTTCGCGGAGGCGCTGATGCTCCGCCACGGCATCCCGGCCGACGTCACCCATGCGCTGCGGTCCGTCTCGCGAGCATTCCGGGCGTGGGGATCGAGCGCCGAGGTGACGCGGCCGCTGCGCGACGGGGAGCGCCTGGAGCTCTCCGGCCGCACGCTCGAGGTGCTGCACCGGCCCGGGCACTCCCCCACCGACACCGTCTTCTGGGACTCCGATCGGCGGATGCTGCTCGCCGCCGACCATCTCATCAAGCACATCTCCTCCAACCCCCTCGTCTCGCG
>DASYIJ010000025.1:0-6752 GCA_035997675.1 Solirubrobacteraceae bacterium | reverse complement strand
CACTGGATCTCAGCGAGACCGGGGTGCCGAGCACGAAGGGAACGCTGACGTGAGCGCGCCGCAGCCGAGTGTTGCCGTCGTGGACTACGGCATGGGCAACCGGCGCTCCGTCGAGAAGGCGCTCGAGCACGTCGGCGCCCGGGCGCGGATCACGAGCGACCCCGCCGACCTGCGCGCCGCCGACGGGCTGGTCGTGCCCGGCGTCGGCGCCTTCCCGAAGGCGATGGACAACCTGCGCGCGCTGGGGTTGGACGAGCTGGTTCCGGAGCTCCTCGCCGCCGGGGCGCCGGTACTCGGCATCTGCCTGGGGATGCAGCTGCTGTTCGAGTCCTCGGTCGAGTTGGGCGGCACCGCGGGCCTGGGCCTCCTGCCCGGCACGGTCGCGCGGCTGGAGCCGGGCGACCGCAAGCTCCCGCACATCGGCTGGAACCTCGTCCGCTTCGAGCGCGAGTCGGCGCTCACGGCCGGCCTGCCCGGCGAGTGCGCCTTCTACCACGTGCACAGCTTCGCGGCCCGCCCTTCGGAACCGGCTGACGTGCTCGGCGTCAGCGACTACGGCGAGCCGTTCGTGAGCGCCGTGGATCGTGATCCGCTCTTCGGCGTCCAGTTCCACCCCGAGAAGTCGTCGGCCCACGGGCTTGCGCTGCTGCGCAACTTCACGGCCGTCTGCGCGCGCGTCCGGGCGTGATCCTCTACCCGGCGATCGACATCCTGGACGGCCGGGCCGTGCGCCTCGAGCAGGGCCGGTTCGAGGAGCCCACCGTGTATGCCGAGGACCCGATGGTCGCGGCCCACGGCTGGGTGTCGCAGGGCGCGCAGGCGCTGCACGTCGTCGACCTCGACGGCGCCCGGGCCGGCGAGCCGGTCAACGTGCATCACGTGCGCGCCATCATCGACACCGTCGACGTCCCCGTCCAGGTCGGCGGCGGCCTGCGGAGCACCGACGACGTGGCGGAGGTCCTGGAGGCCGGCGCGACGCGCGTCGTCGTCGGCACGGCGGCCCACAGCGACGCCGAGTTCCTCGACGACGTCCTGACCGCCCACGGCGAGAGCGTGGCGGTCGCCGTCGACGTGCGCGACGGCCTGGTGTCGGCCGCGGGATGGACGGAGTCCACCGAGCAGGCCCCGGACGCGGTGCTGAGACGCCTGGCCGCCGAGGGAGTGCGCACGGTGATCTACACGGACGTGGACCGCGACGGAATGCTCACCGGTCCCGACGTCGACACGCTCACCGGGCTGCTCGAGCACTGGCCCGGACGGCTGCTGTACTCGGGTGGGATCGGCTCGCTGGCGCACCTCGAGGCGCTCGCCCCGCTTCCGCTCGACGGCGTGATCGTGGGCAAGGCGCTGTACGAGGAGCGCTTCACGATTGTGGAGGCGCAGGAGGCGCTGGCGCGCTGATGCACTACAAGCGCGTCATCCCGTGCCTCGACGTCGACGCCGGCCGCGTCGTCAAGGGCACCGAGTTCGTCAACCTGCGCGATGCGGGCGATCCGGTCGAGCTCGCCGCCTACTACGACGCCGAGGGCGCCGACGAGGTGGTGTTCCTCGACATCACGGCCACTCACGAGAAGCGCGACACCGTCGCCGCGCTCGCGCGCCGCACCGCCGACGACGTGTTCGTTCCGTTCACGATCGGCGGCGGGATCCGCAGTGTCGCCGACGCGCAGGCGGTGCTGGATGCCGGTGCCGACAAGGTCTCGGTCAACTCCGCCGCGGTCGCCGACCCCGAGCTGCTCAACGAGCTCGCGGGTGTCTTCGGCGCGCAGTGCGTCGTTCTCGCGATCGACGCCAAGCGCCGGGCCGGCGACGAGGGCTGGGAGGTGTTCGTGGCGGGCGGCCGCACGCCGACCGGCCTCGACGCCGTCGAATGGGCGCGGGAGGGCACGGCCCGCGGCGCCGGGGAGATCCTGCTCACGAGCATGGACCGCGACGGCACCGAGGACGGCTACGACCTCCAGCTGACCGCGGCGGTGGCCGAGGCGGTCGGGGTTCCCGTGATCGCCTCGGGCGGTGCGGGCGAGCTGCACCACCTCGTCGAGGCGCTGCAGGCCGGCGCCGACGCGGTGCTGTGCGCATCGATCTTCCACTACGGCCGCTTCCGCGTGCGCGACGCCAAGGAGGCGCTCGCCGCCGCCGGGGTGGCGGTGCGGGGCGACTAGCTAGCCGCCGGGCGGCTTGGTCGTCGTGGTCGCCGGCGCGCCCGGTCGCGCGGGCGGCGCGGCGCCGCGGGGATCGAGCGCGTAGAGATCGCGGTAACCGTCGAGATAGAGGCGCTTGCCGTCGGAGATGACGGGGTCGAACTTCCCGTCGAAGAAGCTGAAGACCTTCTTGCCGCTCCGGATGTCCAGCCCCGTCGTGGCGGTGTCCTGCAGGGTGGCGAAGTAGACGATGTTGCCGATGATCGTCGAGCCGCCGGAGATCGAGTTGCCGGCCGAGTAGGTCCACCGGGTGTCGCCGCTCTGCGCGTTGTAGGCGTTGAAGGTGCCGTCGTAGGAGCCGACGTAGACGGTCGGGCCGAGGCCGGGCACATCGGCGACCGAGGGTGACGCGTAGACGTAGTTCCCCGTCGAGCGCGCCCACGCGAGCTTGCCTGTGCGCGCGACGAACGAATACATCCGGTTGTCGGTGTTGCCGATGTAGACGCGGCCGAAGGCAACCGCCGGAGTCGCGTAGAACGTGCCGGAGGAGAACCCGAAGGCCGCGCCGCTTGTGCCGCTGCTCCACACCTGCTGGCCCGTGGACGCGCGCACGGCGTGGACCGAGCCGCCGTAGTCCCCGAAGTAGGCGATGCCGTTGACCAGGGCCACGCCGCCCTTGACCGCGCCGTTGGCGCTGTAGCGCCACAGCTGACGGCCGCTGGCCGCCCGGAGCGCGTACACGGCGCCGCCCTCGTCGCCGAAGTACAGGACGCCGCGGTAGAGCAGGGGAGAGGATTCGGTGCGGCTGGACACCGGCTTGCTCCAGCGGATCCTTCCGGTGGTGGCGTTCAGCGCGGCGACGCTGCCGTTTTCCGAGCCCTCCCGGCGCAGCAGCGTGACGTACACGTTGCCGTCGCCCACCGCCGGCGACGCCGCGGCGAGCGTTCCGAGCCGGCGCTTCCAGTAGACGTGCCCGGTCTCCTTGTTGATGCGCCGGAGGTTCCCCGAGTCCGAGAGCTGGTAGAGCGAGCCGCGCCAGATCACCGGCGGGAACTCCAGGAGCACCTGGCCCTTGAGGTGCCAGCGGGTGCGGTACGGGGGCTTGACCGTGTTCGTCGGAAAGTAGCGCCGGCGGTCGAGCGTGTACCCGAGGATCGGCCAGCTGAAGGTGTCCACCTTGGGGACCGCGGGCCGCTCGGGGACGAACTCGGCGTGGGAGTTGCGGACGTCGCCGGGCTTGGACGCGAGGACGTACGCGACTGCACCTCCGGCGAGGAGCAGGATGGCGGCAGCGGCGATCCATGGCCAGCGACGTCGCCGGCGCCCGGGCGAGGACATGGCGCGCATGCTAGAGATCGACGCGGCGGTCGTGCCGAGGTGGCGGCGGCGATACTTCGGCCGTGTCCGCCGTCGACGACGACCTGCTCGGCCGCCTGCGCGACCAGCCCCGGACCGCCCGCCTGCTCGACGCTCTCGCGGGCGTCGCGGGCGCCCATCTGGTCGGGGGCGCCGTCCGCGACCTTCTGCTCGGCGGCGAGGCGGTCGATCTCGACGTGGTCGTCGAGGGGGACGCCTCGGCGGCCGCCCGGACGGCCGCGGAGCGCCTCGGCGGCCGTGTGCGCGAGCACGAGCGCTTCGGGACCGCGACCGTCGAGGCCGAGGACCTCACCTTCGACGTCGCGCGCGCGCGGCGTGAGCGCTACCCCGCGCCCGGCGCGCTCCCCGAGGTCGAGCCGGCGTCGCTGGAGGACGACCTCCTGCGCCGCGACTTCACCGTCAACGCCCTGGCGGTGGCGCTCGGTCCGCCCACGCCCGGCGCGGTGCACGGCGCCCCGCGGAGCCGCGAGGACCTCGACGCCCGGCAGCTGCGCGTGTTCCATGACGACTCCTTCCGCGACGACCCCACACGGCTGCTGCGCCTGGTGCGGTACGCCACCCGCCTGCGCTTCGCGATCGAGCCCCGGACGGACGAGCTCGCGCGCGCCGCGGTCGCGGCCGGAGCGCCGGCGACGGTGTCCGGCGGCCGGATCGGCGACGAGCTGCGGCTGCTGCTCCGCGAGCCCGAGCCGAACACCGCCCTGCGTCTCGCCGGCGAGATCGGACTCGACCGGGCGCTGCATCCCGCACTCGCCCCGGACCCCGACATCGCGGAGCGCGCCCGCGCGCTGCTCCCCGCCAACGGCCGAGGGGACCTGGTGATCCTGGCGGCCGCGACCCGCGGCTTCGACCGGGATGCGCTTGCCGCGTGGCTGGACGACCTCGAGTTCCCCGCCGGAGAGCGCGACGTGGTGGTCGCCGCCGCCCTCGGGGCGGCTGCGCTGGGGCGTCGGCTGGCCGCCGCAACCCGCCCGTCGGAGATCGCCGCGGCCGCCCGCGGGCACTCGCCCGAGGCGATCGTGCTGGCGGCCGCGGTCGTGCCCGAGGCCGTCGCGGGGGCCCGGCGGTGGCTGGACGAGCTGCGCCACGTGGCGCTCGACATCGACGGCGAGGACGTGCTCGCCGCCGGTGTCCCCGAGGGTCCCGAGGTGGGCCGCGCGCTGGCCGCCGCACTGGCGCACAAGCTGGACGGCGAGGTCGCCGGTCGCGACGCCGAGCTCGCCGCCGCGCTCGCCGCGATCGGTCGGGAATAACATCCCACCGTCGTGTCCGCGGACGCCAACGCCCTGCGCTGGGATGGAAAGCCCGGCCATTACGAGGTCTATTACGTTTCGATCACCGACCCGGCCAGCGGCGTCGGCCTGTGGATCCGCTACACGATGGTCGCGCCCCTGGCGGGAACGGGCGACGACGCGACGTGCTCGCTCTGGCTCATGGCGATGGACCCCGCCGGCGGCGAGAACGGGCTCGTGGGGCGCAAGCGATCCTGGCCGGCGGCCGAGATGCGCGCGAGCGAGGACCCGTTCGAGCTGCGCATCGCCGAGTCGGTCCTGACCGACCGCGGGATGACCGGCGGGTTCGACGACGTGCGCTGGGACCTGCACTGGGATCCCACGCCCAGGGCCTACGAGCACGTCCACCCGATTCTCCAGAAGGCCCGGGTGGCCAAGACGGTGCTCGTGCTTCCGCACGCCGACCTCGAGGTCTCGGGGACCGTCTCGCTTCCCGGCCGCGAGCTCGCCCTCAGCGGAGCCCGCGGAGGGCAGGCCCATCTGTGGG
Source organism: Solirubrobacteraceae bacterium (assembly GCA_035997675.1). Taxonomy (GTDB): domain Bacteria; phylum Actinomycetota; class Thermoleophilia; order Solirubrobacterales; family Solirubrobacteraceae; genus JALYZC01. Next base: position 1,455 of record DASYIJ010000025.1, on the reverse strand, counting down.
GCTCCAAGCACGCCAGTCGCTGGGCGTGGGCGCACGTCAACGACTTCCGCAGCCTGGAGGGCGAGCCGCGCGAGGGCGACTTCATCGACGGGGTCTCGGTGTTCGTCCCGAGGTTCGGCCGCGAGATCGGCCCCAACACGCCCGTGGTCGGCCGTTTCGGCGGGCGGGACTTCGCATCCACCGGCCCGCTGCAGGTCAGCCGCAACCCGAGCCATTTCGCGCTGACCTCGTGGCAGCTCGAGGCCCGCGACGGCTCGCGCAAGATCGTCGCCACCGTCGACGCCCCCCGCGACTCGCTCGTCGGCGTCACCTACCACGATCCCGACGGAGATCTCGCCTACTGCTACAACAGCGAGATCGCCTCCTCGCGCGTGCAGGTCTGGGACCGGGAGCGCGGGAACGGCTGGCGGCTGACCGACACGCTCGTCGCGCCCGGCCGCACGCACTTCGAATACGCCCAGCGCGAGCCGCTCGCCGACCTCCCGCTCCTCGTGCAGTGAACCTGCCCGCGCCCTTCCGACACGAGGGCGAGCACCTCGCGATCGAGTTCCGGGGCGGCGCAGCGCTGTTCACGACCCGGCGCGGCGGGGTGTCGCGCGGGCCGTACACCAGCCTCAACCTCGGCACGGCCACCGGCGACGACGCCGCCGTCGTCGAGGCCAACCGGGAGCTGCTCGCCAAGGTCGTGGACGTACCCCGCGAGCGCTTCGTCCAGGGCCGGCAGGTGCACGAGGCGACCGTGATCCGGCACCGCGCGCCACCCCAGGCGGGCGAGCGCCGGCGCGCGACCGCGGACGGCCAGGCGACCGACCAGACGCGTGTGGCGCCCGTCGTGCTCACGGCCGACTGCCTGCCGGTGGCCCTGGTGGCCCCGGAGGCGGTGGCGATGCTGCACTGCGGCTGGCGCGGGCTCGCCGCCGGGATTGTCGCGGAGGGAGTCGCGGCCCTGCGCGAGCTCGGGGCCGGGGGGAGCGTCGCGGCCGCGATCGGCCCCGGGGCCGGCCGCTGCTGCTACGAGGTGGGCGACGAGGTCCGCGCCGCGTTCGGCGATCTCGGGCCGGAGGTGCGCGAGGGCCGGAACCTCGACCTCACGCTCGTGGCCCGCCGCCGCCTCGAGTCCGCGGGGGTGGCGGAGGTCCACGACGCCGAGCTGTGCACGATGTGCTCGGACCCGACGCTGTTCTTCTCGCATCGCCGCGACGGCGCGTTGACCGGCCGACAGGCGGGCGTGGCATGGCGGAGCTGATCTCGGGACTGGAACCGGCGCGCGTCCGGGCCAACCTCGAGGCCGTGCGCGCGGAGATCGGCGCCGCCGCGGACCGCGCCGGGCGCGACCCGGGGGAGATAGAGGTGTGCGCCGCGACGAAGTACCTGCCGGTGGACGAGCTCGGCGCCCTGGCGGAGGCCGGCGTCGCGCTCGTCGGCGAGAACCGCGCCCAGGACCTCGAGGCGAAG
>DASYIJ010000003.1:0-1814 GCA_035997675.1 Solirubrobacteraceae bacterium | reverse complement strand
GGCGATCAGGATGTTCGCCGGCTTGACGTCGCGGTGGACGAGGCCGGCCTCGTGCGCCGCGTCGAGGCCGGCGCCCACCTGGGCCACGACGTCGGCGGCGCGCTGTGGAGCGAGGCGGCCGTCGCGCTCGAGCAGCGAGCGCAGGTCGGTCCCGGCCACGTAGCGCATCACGAGGTACAGGCGGCCGGCCTCCTCGCCCGCCGCGTACACCGGGATCACGTTCGGGTGGTCGATTGCGGCGGTCAGCCGCGACTCGCGCTCGAAGCGCTCGCGGAAGGCGGGCTCGGCGGCGCGGTCGCCGGCGATCAGCTTCACCGCCACGGGCCGGTCCAGGCGCAGCTCGGTTGCGCGGTAGATGACGCCCATGCCGCCGCGGCCCGCGACGGCCTCGATCCGGCAGCCGGCGATCCTCATGCCCGGGGTGAAGTCGGTCACGGTCGCCATGCTCAGCCGTCGAAGCGGGCCAGATCCGAGTCGAGTCGCTGGGCGTCCGCCGCGTCCAGGGTGGGCGCGGCCGCGGGATCGGGGGGCCGGCGGCGGCGCCAGCGCAGCGCCAGCACCGCGATCGCGATCAGGGCGGCCGCCGCCAGGACGATCGGAACGAGGTAGACGCTGAGGTCGAATCCGCGCGCGCGGGGCAGGGCCAGGACGTTGGGCCCGAACTCCTGCACCAGTCGGTGCTTGATCTGGTCCTTGGTCTGACCCTGGTCGATCAGCCGCCGGATCAGCGCCCGCTCGTCATTGGCCAGCGGTGCGTCGGTCGCGAGGTTCAGCGGCGTGCCGCAGGTCGGGCACATGACCTCGTCCTCGACGTCGTTGAGGGTGGTCCGCGGCGTCACCGCGCCGGCCGCGGGCGCGATGGCGAGCACCGCGAGCAGGCCGGCAAGCATGATGCGGGCGGAACGAGCCACCCCTGAAGGGTAGAAGTCAGTCCGCCAGGACGGTGCCGTTGCGCGCGTTGCACACGTAGCCGGTCACGCGGCGCACCGACCGCGGCACCGGGCGGCAGTGGTTGCGGGTGCGCACGTTGAAGCTGGCGCTGTACTGCTCGCTCGTGTTCCAGGTCTGCTGGTTGTCGCTCAAGGTGACGGAGCCCGTGCGCGTGGTCGGGCCCTGGCGGACGGTGAACGATCCCCGGCTGCCCGGCCGCAGGAAGCGCCTGTTCCCGGGCCAGGCCACCCGCGACTTCACGATGTCCTCGGCGTTCGGGAAGCGGCAGTTGGAGCCGGCCGGGTAGAGCTGGTCGACCGCGTTGGCCAGGGCGCCGGGAGTGCCGTCCTGCTCAAGGTCGAGCTCGAGCACGTGGTTGCGCACCCGGACCGGGATCCGCGGGATGGTGATCGTGCGCGGGCCGCCGCAGGCGTGCGGTGTGATCGGCCCGCAGCCCGCCGCGGAGTCGCCGGGGACCTGCGTGGTGTTGTCCTGGCGGGTGACCGTCACCTGGAGCGGGAGGTCGGCCTCGAGCTCGTAGAAGTCGGCGCGGCGTGAATGCAGGCGGTCGACGGAGAACACGCGGGCCCGCGTCCACCCGGCCGTGCGGAACGTGACCGTCTGCGAGCCGGTGCCCTTGTACTCGCAGAAGATGGCGTTTGGAATCTGCCACTGCTTCTGCATGACGCCCGAGACCTTCAGCTCGAAGGGCACGCCGAAGCCGGGGCCGGGGTACGTGACACGCGCGGACGTGCCCGCGGGCAGTGCCGCCAATGCGATGAGCGCGCACAACGCAGCGCCCCCTGCCGACTTCTTCAAGCGCCCCACGCTCGCAGCGTGACACATCTCTTTCGGGCTTGATCCGGTACCTCCCGCGGCCGTGT
>DASYIJ010000287.1:0-2327 GCA_035997675.1 Solirubrobacteraceae bacterium | reverse complement strand
GGCCTGCACGAAGCGCAGGGCGGCGTCTCCGCGCAGCAGCGTGTATGCCGCCCGGAGGTCGGCCGCCTGCTGGGCGAAGTCGAGGTGGTAGGCGCCGGCCGCGCGCCGGCTCCCCGGCCAGCCGAACTCCGTCAGCCACATCCGCGGCCGGCCGTAGCCGTGTGCGGCGAACAGGTCCTCGGTCGCGATCAGCTGCCCCTTCCAGTCCAGCGACGCGCGGCCGCCGCCCGCCAACGCGGTGTCCTGGGATGCACCGGGCGCGATCGGCGGGAACCGGTAGGGGTGGGCTCCGGCGAGGTCGAACGCCCGGCGGCCGCCGAGTGCGGCGAGGACGCGGTCGAGGAAGGGGAGGTCGGTGCCGCCCGTGCCCGCGAGGATCAGCCGCGCGTGCGGATCGGCGGCGTGCAGGGCGCCGTACTCGGCACGCGCCAGGGCGGCGTACTCGACCGGATCGGGACCAGTGGGCCAGAACGAGCGGTGGTTGGGCTCGACCCAGCTCTCGTAGTAGCCCACGCGGCCGCGGTAGCGGCGTACCACGGTGCGCACGTACGCCGCGTACGCGCGCAGCTCGCGCGCGCCCCGGGGCGGACACGAGCTGAGATCCGCGGGGCGGGGACGGATCGAGCACGCCTGGGGCGAGCCCCCGAGGCTGACCAGTACGCCCAGACCGAGCCGACGCGCCGCCGCCACCTGCGAGTCCAGCAGCGCGAAGTCCGGGCGCCCGCGACGCGCCTTGACCAGCGAGCCGGTGAAATGGACCCAGCGAGCCCCGAGGCCACGCGCGGCGGGCAGGTCACGGACGTAATGGGCGTAGTTGGGGTCGAAGGTTCCGGTGTTGAGGCCGAACAGTGACGGTGCCGGCGTGCGCGCCGCCGCGGGAGGGGCGGCCACGGCGGCGACGGCGGTGATCAGCGCGAGGGCGGCGCGGCGCATGCGGGCAAATTATCCTCGCCGGGCCGTAAGCAACGCGGTGGAGCGCCGTTGAACAGCCGAACGCGCGGCGACGGCGTCGCGCCCAACGGCTCAGAAAGGGGTTCCATGCTCTTCGTCACCCGCAACCCGATGCTGTACCTGATTGGGCTGGGCGTGTCACTGGCGCTCACCGCGGTGATCTACTTCGCGATCGTCAAGCCTCAGCTCGACACGGCCAACAAGACCACGCGCGATGCGGTACGTCAGGCCCAGCCCGCCCTCCAGCAGGGAAATGCGACGGCCACCTGCGTGCAGCGCGCCGGCACCGACGTCGCCAAGCTGCAGGCCTGTACGGCCAGGTAGTTCGAGGGCTTCCGTCCGGCAAGAGCCCGGCCGTGTCGCGGCGGCCGGGCTCGCTCGTCGTCCTCAGCCGGCCGCCACGGCGATCGAGAAACGCGCCGTGAACTCGCCCCCCGGCTGCACCAAGGGCAGGTCGGGGCCGCCGCGGGCGAGCGCGTCGGTGGGCGCGGTCATCGGCTCGAAGCAGATGAACTCCTCTCCCGCCGGGGCATACACCTGTGCGACGGGATAGCCCGCCTCGAAGCGAACCTCGAGCCGCCGCCCCGCGCCCGCCAAGGCAAACACCGGCTCATCGTCTAGCCGCGGGAAGAGGTCGTCGTAGACGCGATCGCCGAGCGGGCCCGGCGGCACGCTGACGTCCGAGGTCGCGCCCGTGGGAATGCCGCGATCGTCGAGCTCGGCGTGCGCGCGGACCGGCAGCGCGACCTCCCAGGCCTCCCGCGGCAATCCGGGCAGCCGCAGGTAGGGGTGGTAGCCGAACGCGACGGGCACGGCGACGTCGTCGGTCGGCCGCAGCGTCGTCCGCAGCGAGAGGACCTCGCCGGCGAGCCGTACGTCGACCAGGAGCTCGTGCGGAAACGGGAAGCCCGCGAGCAGCTCGGGGTGGTCCGCGAAGGGCAGTCGCGCCGACAACGTGGCGGCGTCCGCGTCCGCCTCGGCACCCGTCACCTCCCAATACGGGCTTGCGGTGACCAGGCCGTGGATCGGCAGGCCGTTCGGGTCAAGGCGCACGGGCGAGCGGTCCGGATCGAGTTGCACGGAGACGCCTTCGACCTCGTATTCCAGCCCGTGCAGGCGGTTGGCCCACGGATGCAGCAGGGGAATGCCCATGGTCGATCCGGTCTCGGCGTACTCGGTCAGGCCGCCGCGCTGCGCGAGCAGTTCCTCACCCGCGTGACGCAGCGAGCATCCGATCATTCCCACCCCCGGCGCAAACTTCGCCTCCACGCCGGCGGGCGAACGCAGGACCCGCACGGCGTGGCCTTCCACCGTGCTCTCGCCGATGTCGTGGGCGGCCATCGCCGCGACCCTATCGGGCTCGGATCGGCCCGCCC
>DASYIJ010000196.1:0-4939 GCA_035997675.1 Solirubrobacteraceae bacterium | reverse complement strand
CGCGTGGGCGGCAACTGGGTGTTCGGCAACCGCAACGGGATGTCGTCCTCGTACCGGACGCTGCACATCAACACCTCGCGGGAGCGGATGGAGTACTCGGACTTCCCGATGCCGAAGTCCTTTCCGGACTTCCCGCACCACACCCACATCGCGCAGTACTTCAACGACTACGTCGATCACTTCGGCGTGCGCGACAGGATCCGGTTCGAGACCGGCGTCGAACGCGCCCATCGCCGCGACGACGGCGCCTGGGAGGTCGCGCTCGAGGGCGGCGAGACCCGGACCTACGACGCGGTGCTGGTGGCCAACGGCCACCACTGGGACCCGCGCTGGCCCGAGCCCGCGTTCCCCGGCCACTTCGACGGCCGCGAGATGCACTCGCACCACTACACCGACCCGGACGAGCTGCGCGGCAAGCGCGTCGTGATCCTCGGCATGGGCAACAGCGCGATGGACATCGCCGTCGACGCGTCCTACGTCTCCGACGCTGTCTATCTCGCCGCGCGGCGCGGCGCCCACATCATTCCCAAGTACATCGCCGGCAAGCCGGTCGACCAGCCCTGGCAGCAGGGCAGGCTCAGCGCCCGCCTGGCCGACCCACGGATCCCCTACTCGATACGCCGCAAGCTGCTCGAGATCGCCGTCGAGAAGCAGGTGGGGAAGATGGAGGACTACGGGCTGCCGACGCCCGACCACCGGCTCGGTCAGGCGCATCCCACCGTCTCCGGGCGCATCCTCGACCGGATCGTCCACGGCACGATCACCCCGAAGCCGAACATCGCCGAGCTCCAGGGCGACCGGGTGAAGTTCACCGACGGAAGCGTGGTCGAGGCCGACCTGATCGTCTACTGCACGGGGTACAGGATCACGTTCCCGTTCTTCGACGAGGGCTTCATCTCGGCGCCCGACAACGACCTGCCGCTGTTCCGCCGGGTCTTCCACCCCGATGTCGACGGCGTCTTCTTCCTCTCGCTGCTCCAACCGCTCGGCGCGACGATGCCGATCGCCGAGGCGCAGTCGCACTGGGTCGCCGACTACCTCAAGGGCGAGTACGCCCTGCCGCCGCGCGAGGAGGTGCGCCGGGACATGGAGGCCGAGCGCCGCAAGATGTTCGACCGCTACCTGGCGTCGAAGCGCCACACGATGCAGGTGGATTTCGACGACTACCTCCACGAGCTCCGCCGCGAGCGCGGTCGGGGCGCCGATCGCGCCCGCGCCCAGGGCTTCCGCCTGCCGATCCCCGGCCACGCGGGTCCGCCGGTGACCGCTCCGCCGGCCGATCCCGCGGTGGCGGTGTGAGCCCGTCCACGGCCGCTCCGCCCGCGGGCCGGCGCGAGCGCACCAAGGCCACGAACCGCGCGGCCATCCTGGAGGCGGCGCGCGGTGTGTTCTCCGAGCTCGGATACGGCGCGGCCACGGTGCGCGACGTGGTGCGCCGCACCGACCTGGCCAGCGGCACGTTCTACAACTACTTCCCCGACAAGGAGGCGGTGCTCCGAGCGCTGGTGGACGAGAGCTGGCGCGAGATGCGCGCTCGGGTGGCGGAGGCGCGCGCCGGGGCGAGCAACCTCGAGGAGTTCGTCGGCGACGCCTACCGCGCGTACTTCTCGTTCATCGTGGAGGATCCGCCGACGTTCGAGCTCACGCGCCGGAATGCAGGGACGATCCGCACGCTGTTCGACGAGCCCGTGCTCGGCGCCGCCCGCGACGACCTCCACGCCGACCTGCGCGCGGCGATCGACCGCGGCGAGATGCCGCCGTTCGACACGGAGTACATGACCGCGGCGATGGCCGGCGTGGCCCTCGAGGTGGGAATCCGCATGATCGAGCGCGACCCGCCCGACGTCGACGGCGCGGCGGCGTTCGCCACGGCCGTGTTCCTCGGGGGCATCGAGCGGCTGGGGCGCAACGCGCGGTGACCGCGCGGTAGGGTTCCCGCGTGGTCCTCGCCTCGAGTACGGCAACCAGCTTCACGATCGGCCTGATCGCCATCTTCGGCGGCATCGGGGTCGTGGTGAACGCGCTGATCGTCTACATCGTCGCCCAGGTGCTGGGCGAGCGGCGGGAGAACCAGGAGCACCAAGCTCGCCTCGGCCGTTCGGACGAGCTCGCCTGACCGGCCCCGCGGCCCGTCCTAGACTGGGGTGAGTGCCCACCTTCTGCCGCCATAACCGCTTCGTCGGCAACTGTCCGATCTGCACGCCGCCGAAGGCTCCCAGCGAACCGCGGAGCGCGGCGACGCGATCGCGCGGCGGCGCCCAGGTGAGGCGCCGAAGCGCGAGTGACGTGCACGTGCGCCAGGTGGCACGGATGGCCGACGACGGCTTCCGCGCGCCCCTCGTGCCGGGCCTCAAGCGGGAGGACGACGCGCGGCGACTGGCCGAGGAGATCGGCGTCGCCACGGGCCGGCTGGAACAGCTGGCCCTCGCTCCGACGGGCCTGTACGCCGAGGTCGCCTCGGCGCCCGACGCCGAGGAGGCCCTGTGGCTGGCCTTCCTGATCGCCTACCTTGGCCCGCTCGAGGACGACGATCCGTTCGCCGCGATCTCCGCCGCGCGCGTGCCGTGGGCGGGCGGAGCGCCGCCCCGGCTCGAGGACGTGGCCACGGGCGTGCGAACCGCCCACGACCCGGCCCGCGGGACGGCGACCCCGCAGGCGTACCGCGCCTGGGCCGCTCGCGCCGGATCGCAGGCCGAGGCCTTCGCCGGCGAGCCGAGCTGGACCCCGGAGCGGCGCTTTCGCCAGGCCTTCGAGCGCCTGTCCCTCCCCGGGTTCCACCGCGCCGCGCGCTTCGATCTGCTCGTGACCCTCGGCCGCCTCGGCCGGATCGACGCACGCGCGGGGGCGCTGCGACTCGGCGGGTCCGACCTCGTCACGACCACGGCCAAGCGCGCGTTCGGCATCGGCGACTCGGTGCTCCTCGAGCGCCGCGCCGCCGAGCTCGCCGAGGCGTGCGGAGTGCCCCTGGAGGCCCTGGACCTGGCGCTGGAGAACCTCGGCCGGCCACCGGGCGAGCGGCTCCTGCTCGGCGCCAGCCCGGGATCGCTCGACGAAGCCGCGCGCGGGCGCGCGCTCGCGGCGATCGGCCTCTGACCACCACCCGTCGCGTCGTACCGCTCATCCTTTTACCTGCAACTGGGCGATTTCTCCCAGGGTGCAGGTTCGCTTGCGCGGATTGCGGGAACCTCCGAAAACCGCGATAACGCTCCCCATGAGCACCGTACGCACGAATGCAGCCGCAGAGATGCTGGGGGTCAGCCCCAACACGCTGCGGAGTTGGGAGCGGCGCTTCGGCTACCCCAAGCCCCGCCGCACGCAGGGCGGGCACCGGCAGTTCGAGCTGCCCCAGATCGAGGCGCTCCGCCAGGCGTTCTCCGAGACCCACAACATCTCCTCGGCGATCGGGCTCGCGCGCGAGCGCGGCGAGGGCCCGTCGACCTCGACCCGTCTGCAGTCGGCCTTCGCCGCCTTCGACGAGGACAAGGCCGGACGCCTGCTGGAGGAGAGCCTCGCGGTTCGCTCGGTGGAGCGCACGGTCGAGGAGATACTGCTCCCCGGGGTCGAGGCGGTCGCCGGCGAGGAGCCGCCCACGCCGGAGCTCCAGTTCGCGTGGCGCTTCGCCACCGGCTGGCTGGCCGCGTCGCAACGCGTCGCCGCGCCGGCGCATCGTCCCGACGGTGTCCTGCTCTTCGACGCCTCCCGGCTGTTCGACGTCGACGCGCTCCACGCGCAGGCGCTCGAGCTGGCGCTCCGGCGCGGCGGGCTGCGCACGCTCACGCTGAGCGTCGAGCTCGACCCCGCGCGCCTCGCGCGCGCGCTGCGCGCGCTCCACCCGCGGGCCGTGGTGCTGACCGGCCGGCGCGCGTCGATGGACACGCTCGGCCGGCTCGTGTTCGCCGCCCGGCGCGGCGAACAGCCCGTCGAGGTGTTCGACTACCGCGGCGCCCTGCCCGACACCGGGGCGAGCACGGTCGCCCGGTTGGGCAGCTCCCCGCTCGCCGCGCGCGACGTCGTGCTCGACGCGCTCGCGAACGCGGAACGTTCCGCGACGCAGCGCCCGGCGGCCGGGCACACGGGACCACGCGCCGTCACCAGCGCCTGAGCCCCGGCGACTGACGACTGACGACTGTCGGTTCGCCCAGCCGACCTAGAATCGTCCGTCCATGTCCCGGTCCCATCGCGCGATCGACCCGCGCCCCGACTTCCCCCGCCTCGAGGACGAGGTCCTCGGACGCTGGCGCGAGCGCGACGTGTTCCGCGAATCGATCCGCCGCCGCGAGGGCGCCCCGGCCTGGGTCTTCTACGAGGGCCCCCCGACGGCCAACGGACGGCCCGGCTCCCACCACGTGCTCTCGCGCGTGTTCAAGGACATCTTTCCCCGCTACAAGACGATGTGCGGGTACTCGGTCGAGCGCAAGGGCGGCTGGGACTGCCACGGCCTCCCGGTCGAGATCGAGGTCGAGAAGCAGCTCGGCATCGCCTCCAAGGCGGACATCGAGCGCTACGGCATCGCCGAGTTCAACCAGCGCTGCCGCGAGTCGGTGTTCGAGTTCCTCGAGGAGTGGAACCGGCTGACGGAGCGCATCGGCTTCTGGATCGACCTCGACAACGCCTACCGGACCCTCGACGACGACTACATCGAGTCGGTGTGGTGGGCGCTGCGGCAGATCTGGGACAAGGGCCTGCTCGTCGAGAGCCACAAGGTCGTCCCCTACTGCCCGCGCGACCAGACCACGCTGTCCTCCCACGAGGTGTCCCTCGGCTATGAGGACGTGATCGATCCGTCGGTGTACGTGAAGTTCCCCGTGGTCGAGCCGCGGGGGCCGCTGCAGCCGGGGGACGCGCTGCTCGTCTGGACGACGACGCCGTGGACCCTCGTCTCCAACGCCGCCGTGGCGGTCGATCCCGACCTCGACTACGTTCGGGCGCGCGTCGGCGA
>DASYIJ010000158.1:0-6570 GCA_035997675.1 Solirubrobacteraceae bacterium | reverse complement strand
TGGTACTGCTCGGTGTCCTTGCGCTCGAACAGCACGGTGGGCTCACCCGGCTCCGGTGGGCCGCCCGACGACGGGGCCTCCCCGCCGGCGGACGGCCCGCTGTCACGGGCCATCGCGACCAGCCCGTCGTGATCCACCGAGCCGGCGGCGGCGATGACGACGTTGCCCGGCACGTAGCGCGCGTCGTGAAAGTCGGCGATCTCCTGGCGCTGGGCGCGGCGGATCACCTCGGCGCGGCCGATCACGGCGCGTCCGAGCGGATGGTCGCCGAACACCGCGCGCCCGAGCACGTCGAACACCGTGTCCTGCGGGTCATCCTCGTACATCGCGATCTCCTGAAGGATTACCTCGCGCTCGATGTCCACGTCGGCGATCAGCGGCCGCCACACCATGTCGGCGACCACGTCGAAGGCGCGCGGCAGGTGCCGGTCGAGCACGCGCGCGTACACGGACGTCGTCTCCTTGCCGGTGCCGGCGTTGAGCTCGGCGCCCATGGTGTCGAACAGCTGATCGATCTCCAGCGACGAGTACGAGGCCGTCCCGCGAAAGAGCAGGTGCTCCAGCAGGTGGGACAGCCCCGCCTGGTCGTCGGACTCGGCGCGCGAACCTGTCCCGACGAAGAACCCGAGCGCCGCGGATCGCACGGAGGGCATTGCCTCCGTGACGACCCGAACGCCCGAGTCCAGCTCCGTCAGGCGATGCTCGCCGGCGCTGATGGCTATCGCCGGTCGCGATCGCGCGGGCGCGGGCGATCGCCACGGCCGTCGCGGCCGTCGCGGCCCTCACGGCCGCGGCCTCCGCCCCGGCCGTCGCGGCGCGGACCGCCCCGCGGGCGGTCCCGCTCGGCGGCGGCGACGGCGGCCAGCTCCTCGACCGACTTGCCCTCCACCTCGGGGTCGTCGGCCAGGCGCAGCCCGATCCGGCCGCGCTCGCGGTCGACCTCGACCACCTTCACGCTGACCTCGTCGCCCTTGTTGAGCACCTCCTCCACCGTGTCCGGGCGCTGGCCCGGAGCGACGTTGGAGATGTGCAGCAGGCCGTCCGTGCCCTTGGAGAGCTCGACGAAGGCGCCGAACGTGGTCGTCTTGACCACCTTGCCGCTGAACTCGTCGCCGACCTCGACCTCCTTGGTCATCGTCTCGATGCGCTCGGCCAGAGCCTCGCCCAGCTCCCCGTTGGCGGAGTAGATGAGCACCTGACCCTCGTCGTTGACGTCGATCTGGGACTCGAACTCCTCCTGCAGGGCGCGGATGGTCTCGCCACCCTTGCCGATGACGACGCCGATCTTCTCGGGGTCGATCTGAACGGTCATGATCCGCGGCGCGTAGGGCGACAGCTCGGCGCGCGGTGCGTCGATCGTCTCCGCCATCTTGCCGAGAATGAACTTCCGGGCCGAGTTGGCCTGCGTCAGGGCGTCGCGCAGGATGTCGAACGTGACACCGCTGATCTTGATGTCCATCTGCAGGGCCGTGATTCCGTTCTCGGTTCCGGCGACCTTGAAGTCCATGTCGCCGAGGTGGTCCTCCACGCCCGCGATGTCCGTGAGCACGACATAGTCGTCGCCCTCCTTGATCAGGCCCATGGCGATGCCCGCCACCGGGTGCTTGATCGGGACGCCCGCGTCCATCAGCGAGAGCGAGGAGCCGCACACCGAGGCCATCGACGAGGAGCCGTTGGACTCGAAGATGTCCGACACGACGCGAATCGTGTACGGGAACTCCTCCGTCGAGGGGATCATCGGCACCAACGCCCGCTCGGCGAGCGCGCCGTGCCCGATGTCGCGGCGCTTGGGACCGCGCATGAATCCGGCCTCCCCGACCGAGAAGGGCGGGAAGTTGTAGTGGTGCCAGTAGAACTTCGCCGTCTCCAGGCCGAGCGTGTCCAGGCGCATCTCCTCGCGGAGCGTGCCCAGCGCGACGACGCTCAACGCCTGCGTCTGGCCGCGCGTGAAGAGCGCGGAGCCGTGCGTGCGCGGCGCCACGCTGACCTCGATCGAGATCTCGCGGATCTCGTCGGCCTTACGGCCGTCGGGCCGCTTCTTCTGCACCGCGATGCGCTCGCGGATGATCGCCTTCTCCAGCGTGTCGAAGGCGAGCTGGACGGCGGCCTTGCGAGCCGCCCACTGCTCCAGCGCCTCGGCGTCCTCCGTGGCCGGCTTGGGCGCGTACTGCTCGAGCACGGCCGCCTCGACCGCCTTGCTCGCGTCCTGGCGGGCGAGCTTGTCCTCGACCTGGGTGGCCTCGTCGAGCGCGGTCCCGTGGGACGCCTTGATCTCGGCGAGCAGGGCCTCGTCCACCTGCGGGACCTCGACCTCGAGCTTGGGCTTGCCGGCCTTCTCGCGCAGCTCGTGCTGGAGCGCGCACAGCTTCTTGATCTCGGAGTGGGCGATGTCGAGGGCGTCGAGGATCTCCGCCTCGGGGATCTCGCTGGCGCCCGCCTCGACCATGAGGATCGCCTCTTCGGTGCCGGCCACGACGAGGTCGAGGTCGGTGTTGTCGACGAGGTCCTCCTCACTGGGGTTGACGACGAAGTTGCCGTCGACCTTGCCGATCCGTACGGCGCCGACGGGCACCGGGACCGGGATCTCGGACACCATCAGCGCGGCGCTGGCGCCGTTCATCGCGAGGATGTCGTAGGGGTGGACGTGGTCCACCGAGAGCGGGATGGCCACGAGCTGGGTCTCATAGCGCCAGCCCTTGGGGAACAGGGGGCGCAGTGGACGGTCGATCATGCGCGCCGTCAGCGTGCCCTTCTCGCCGGCGCGGCCCTCGCGCTTGAAGAACGAGCCGGGGATCTTCCCGGCCGCGTACATGCGCTCCTCCACGTCAACTGTCAGCGGGAGGAAGTCGACGTCGCGGATGTTGCCGGCGGTCGCGGTCGAGAGGACCATGGTGTCCCCCATCCGGACCACGACGGCGCCGGAGGCCTGCTTGGCCATCCTGCCGGTTTCCAGCGAGATCTCAGTACCCGCGATCTCCGCGGAAACCCGCGTTACTTCTGCCATGTGGTTCCTTTCCTGCCCGTCCATCGGTCCGGACGGGCCAAAGCGTGCATATATCGTCGCTTCGGTAGGTTCGGGCTCCATCCTAGAGGATCACATTCGTGACCGACCGGGACATTCAGACCGTCGAGGCCGTCCTGGAGGCCTATCGCCGCGGCGACGTGGACGCCTTGCTGGACCTCAACCACCCGGACGCGGAGTGGGTTAACCCCGACTACGCGATCGAGCCCGGTACGCGACGCGGCCGCGAGGAGATCCGCCGGGCGATCGAGCGGCTCGTCGAGTTCTTCGAGACCGTCGAGATCGAGTCGATGGAGCGCACGCCGGACGGCCGCATCCTCGTCGTCTCCCGCGTCCGGTCGCGAGGGATCGGCGGGAGCCCGGGGATCGAGGCGCAGACCGGAATCCTGTTCACCACTCGGGATGGCCTGCTGCTGCGGTATGAGTGGTTCCGTTCGCCGGAGGAGGCTAGGGATGCGGCCGGGGTTAGTTCTTAGTCCTTAGGGCTTAGTTCTTAGTTCTTTGGCTTGGGTTCAGGGTGTTGATCAGGTCTGCGGTGGGGATTCCGGCGTGTGCGCGGTTGTTGATGAACAGCGTTGGGGTCGTGACGACTCCGGCTCTGATCCCTGAGTTGAAGTCGTGGCGGACCCGGGCGGCCGTCTCGTCGGAGCGGCGGTCGGCCTGGAAGCGGTCGAGGTCGAGGTCGAGCTCTCGCGCCCGCTGCCAGAGATGCGGCTCCTCGAGGCGACCCTGGTCGGCGTAGAGCGAGTCGTGCAGCTCCCAGAAGCGCCCCTGGCGCGCCGCGGCCTCGGCGGCGCAGGCGCACGCCCAGGCGCGCGGATGCTTGGAGCGCATGGGGAAATGGCGGAACACCCGCCGGACCGGTACCGGCGCGAGGCGGACGTGCGCGACGGCGCAGAAGTGGCATTCGAAGTCCGCGTACTCGATGACGAGCGGCGCGTCTCGCGGGCCACGGACGTGGTCGTCGTCCGCCAGCTGCGGCAGCGGAGCGCTGCCCAGGTCGGTCATCGCTCAGGCGCGGGTCTGGACGGCGGCCAGGCCGTCGAAGATGAGGTTCGCGCCCGGAAGGTCACCGGGCGAGGCGGCCTGGTGGCTCCACTGCACGACGCCCTCGGGATCGACGATCACCAGCGCCCGCTGCGGGAACCCGGCGTCGTGGTAGACGTCGAACGCGCGGCAGGTGGCTCCCTTGGGCTCGAAGTCGGACAGCTGGGGGATCGCCACACCGAGGTGTTCGCGGAACGCCTTCTGAGACCAGGACGCGTCACAGGAGACGCCGAACAGCCGCGCGCCCGCGGCCTCGAACTCGTCGAGCACCTCGTTGTAGGCGTTCAGCTGGTCGGTGCAGACCGGGCTGAAGGCAAAGGGATAGAAGACGAGCACGGTGGTGTGGCCGCGCAGATCGTCCTGCGTGAAGTCCTTCCCCTTCTCTGTGATGAGCCGGAACTCGGGCGCCTGGGTGCCGGGCGCGATCGGGCTCACTTGCGCAGGCCGAGCTCCTTGACCAGGGAGCGGTAGCTCTCGAGGTTCGAACGCTGAAGGTAGTTGAGCAGCCGCCGGCGGCGGCCGACCAGCATGAGCAGCCCGCGGCGCGAGTGGTGGTCCTTGGAATGCGCGCGCAGGTGCTGCGTGAGGTCGTTGATGCGCTCGGTCATCAGCGCGACCTGGACTTCGGCCGCGCCCGTGTTGGCGTCGTCGTTCCCGAACTTGCGGACGAGCTCCTGCTTGCGCTCAGCGGTGACGGTCATGCGGCGGGCGACATTAGCAGAGCTACCCGGCCAATTCGCGCGTCCGCTCGACGTCCCGGGCGATCTGCTCGACCAGGGCGTCGACCGAGTCGAAGAGGCGCTCGCCGCGCAGCCGCGAGAGGAAGTCGATCCGAAGCTCCGTCCCGTAGAGGTCCTCCTCGTGGTCGATCAGGTACGCCTCGATGAGGATCCCGCGGCCGGTCTCGAACATCGGCCGGACACCGATGTTGATCGCCGCCGGGACGCCGTTGGCGCGGCAGGCGTAAACGCCCATGTCGGGGCGGACGAGGTGCTGCTCGTCGGGGACCACGTTGGCCGTCGGGAAACCGAGCTGACGGCCGCGGCCGTCGCCATGGACGACCGTCCCGCGCACCTGGAAGGGCCGGCCCAGGAACGCGATCGCGTGCTCGACCTCCCCCGCGCCGACGAGTCCCCGGATATGGCTCGAGGAGACCGTCTCCCCCTCGACCTCGACGAGGTCGCACACACGCGTCTCGAAGCGCTCGTCGGCCGCGAGCAGTGCCGCGTCGCCGCCGGCCTTGTGCCCGAAGCGGAAATTGCGCCCGACCGACACGTGCGTCGCCTGCAGGGTGTCGACCAGCACTCCGCTCACGAACTCCTCGGCGCTGCGCTGGGCGAAGGCGTCGTCGAACGGGATGATCACCATCTCCTGCACGCCCAGCTCCTCGACCAGCTCGGCCTTGACGTCGCGGGGGGTGAGCAGCTTGGGCGCGGCGGCGGGTTGGATCACCGTGGTCGGGTGCGGCTCGAAGGTCAGCACGGTGTCGCTGCCGTCGATCACCTCCTGGTGCCCGAGATGCACGCCGTCGAACACGCCCACGGCCACGCGCCTCGGCCGCGGCTCGACATCCGGGAGGGACGTGATCTTCATGACCCGCGGAAGCCTACGGTGGGTTTCAGTGTGCCGTCCGGCCGCGGCTCCGCCACGGCGATCAGACCGTCCGCGTCGGTGAGCCGCACGTGCGCCCCGGCGACCCCGCCGCCGGGCACGGCGACACCGTGGAGCGCGCGGCCCGCCTCGTCCGCCTCGAGCCGCCGCTCGGGCAGGAATGCCAGCGCCTCGGCCAGCGGGACGAGGCGGTCGGGGTCGGAGTCCTCGACCCGGAACGGTCCGATTGCGGTGCGCCGCAGCTCCGCGCAGTAGGCGTCACCGAGGTCCGCGATCAGGCTGCGGACGTAGGTGCCCGAGGAGCACTCGATCTCGAACTCCGCGCGGTCGCCCTCCCGCGACAGCAGGTCGAAGCGGTGCACGGTCACCGTCCGCTCGGGCATCTCGACGGCCTCGCCGCGACGGGCCCGGCGATACGCGCGTTCGCCCTCGACCTTGACCGCGGAGTGCGCCGGCGGGCGCTGGCGGACCTCTCCGACGGGCAGGTGCAGCGGCTCGGACGGCACGACCCCCGTCTCCACGATCTCCCCCTCGGGGTCGCCGGTGCTCGACACCGCGCCGAACACGGCCGTGGCCCGATAGGCCTTGCGCAGCGCCATGAGGAATCGCTGCGCCCGCGTCGCCCGGCCGACGAGCACGATCAACAGTCCGGTCGCGAAGGGATCGAGCGTCCCGGCATGCCCGACCTTGCCCCCGCGGGCCCGCCGTACCGCCGCAACGATGTCATGGCTCGTCTTGCCAGGCGGCTTGTCGATCAGGAGGATGCCGGGTTCGGAGGGCATCAGTTGCTCAGTTGACTCGCTGGTCGCTCGAGCTTGGGCTCGGACCACCGGCGAGCGACTGGAGACCAGCGACCGACGGCTTAGAGCTGCGCGGCGACTTCATGCCGG
>DASYIJ010000137.1:0-10158 GCA_035997675.1 Solirubrobacteraceae bacterium | reverse complement strand
TCGGCACGCCGGCGCAGCGGGCCCGGGAAGACCACGTGGGGGTCGAGTGCCACCTCGCCGACCACGAGGCGCCCGCCGGGCTTGAGCACCCGGCGCAGTTCTCGCAGCGCCGCGTCCTGGTCGGGTATCTCGCCGAGCACCGTGACCAGGTAGGCGGCGTCGAAGCTCGCATCGTCGTAGGGCAGCCTCGTGGCGTCGCCCTCGGTGGCGACGACGTTGCCCAGGCCGCGCTCGCCCGCCTGGCGCATCGTGTGGTCGAGCATCTCCGGCTGGAGGTCGAAGATCTCCAACCGCCCGTCCGGGCCGATCCACTCGGCCACCTCGACGGCGTAATAGCCGGTCCCGGGACCGACCTCGAGCACGCGTTCCCCGGGACGCGGGTCGAGCGCCTCCCGCAGGCGCGAGCGGGTGATCAGGGGATGCGGGGCCTGGACCCAGAAGCGCTGGTTGTAGGGGCAGGCCGACGGGTTCTTGCGCCACCACAGCGCTGCGCCCAGGCCCGCCGCGACGGCGGCCAGAGCGGCCGAGCGCGCCTTCACGGTCCGCTCCCGTGGGGCGTGCCCGGCGGGCCGTCGCCGCCGACCCGCTCACCGTCGATCAGGAGCCGTGTCTCCACGCCCGCCGGAGCATAGCCGTGGGGTGTGGCTGCCAGGCGGTCGGCCGCATCGCCGCCGGCGGGGCCCCAGGGGGGATACTGCACCCGGAGGCCGTCGTACGGGCCGAAACTCATCGTCGTGTCGGAAAGCACCGCCATCCAGTTCGGCATCTCACTCGTGCCGGCGACCGAGAGCCTCGACCGCATCCGCGAGCTCGTGCGTGTCGCGGACGAAGCGACGCTCGATCTGGTCGGGATCCAGGATCACCCCTACCAGCGACGCTTCCTGGACACCTGGTCGCTGATCCCGGCGCTCCTGGCCGAGACGAATCGCATCTCGTTCTTCACCGACGTGGCGAACCTGCCGCTGCGGCCGCCCGCGGTGATGGCGAAGGCCGCCGCCTCGCTCGACGTACTAGGCGGCGGCCGCTTCGAGCTCGGCCTCGGCGCCGGCGGCTTCCCCGACGTGATCGCGGGCTTCGGCGGTCCCCGCCGAACCCCCGGCGAGTCCGTGGAGGCGCTGGCCGAGGCGATCGACGTGATCCGGCTGTTGTGGTCCGAGGAGCGCTCGGTGTCGTTCTACGGGCAGTACTACCGGCTCGACGGCGCGCGCCCCGGCCCGCGTCCCGCGCACCCCATCGGGATCTGGCTGGGGGCGTTCAAGCCGCGGATGCTCCGCCTCGCGGGTCGCAAGGCCGACGGGTGGCTGCCGTCGCTCGGCGTCCTCTCACGCGACGAGCTGCGCGCCGGCAACGAACAGATCGACGCCGCGGCCGAGAAGGCGGGCCGCGACCCGGGCTCGATCCGGCGCATCCTCAACGTGCAGGGCCTGATCGGAGACGACCCGCCGCCGTCCCGGTCCGAGCTCCCGGTCGGGTATCTGGCCGGGGAACCACTCGCCGGGTCGGTCGGCTGGTGGGTCGAGACGCTCGCCGGCTTCGTGGACGACGGCTTCGACACGGTCGTGTTCTGGCCCGTGGACACCGTGCCCGCTCAGGTCGAGCTGCTGGCCGGGGAGGTCGTCCCGCAGGTCCGCGGGTCCGCCTCGTAGCCGCGATCCGGTGTGCCCGGGGTCAGGCCAGGATGAGGCGATCCAGACGGCGGATCGTCGGACCGGCGTTGCGCTCCTCGTAGTCGAGATGCTCCAGCAGGTGGACGTGGAGCTCGTGCAGGCCGTCGATGACGCGTTGCCGTGCGTCGCCGCCGTCGGTGTCGGTCAGCGCGCGGGCCGCCGCCTCCACGGCGTCGAGAAGGTCGGAGACCCGTGCGTGGTCGGCCTCCAGCCGGTCGACGACGGGGCCGATCGCGGGGTCGGCCGTCCGGAGCGTCGGGAACAGCAGCACGTCCTCGGCGCCGTGGTGAGCATGAACGTGGCCGCAGTAGCGCAGGCAGTTCACCTTCAGCTTCCACAGCGGACCGGCCGTCTTCAGCTCTCCCAGGGTGTCCTGCACCGCCTGCCCCGGAAGTCCGTCGCTCACGTCGGCGGCCAGGCGCTCGACGGTCGCCAGGTCACGACGGATGATGGAATGGATCCAGAGAAGCTCCTGGAACATCGCCCGGCCGCGGTCGGTCTCGGGGCCCACGCTCTGGGGTTCGTCCGGGTGCTCGGCGGCGGGCATCGCCGTCCACTGTAGGAGGCGATGCCCGCGCGCGACCCGGCCTACGTGCTTTCGCGGCGCCCCGCGGCCCCGGCTCCGGTCTAGTCCAGGAAGGGCAGCAGGTCTCCGACGCCGCTGATGTCGAACAGTCTCTGGACGACCGGGCCTCCGCGCAGGAAGACGACGCGGTTGCCGTTCGTCCGCGAGCGCGCGAAGACCAGGAGCATCGTGCGCAGGCCGCTCGAGTCCATGAAGTCCAGGCGGCTGAGGTCGACGATGATGCGGCCGGCGTCGGTCAGCTCGACCCGGCGCATCTCCGCCTCGACGACCTCGACGCCGGCGAGATCCAACTCGCCGTACAGCGCGACGACGTGCTCGTCCTCCTGCCGCGTGCTGCGCACCGCGAGCGGCCCGTGCTCGATGGTCACCACCGGCGAGTCTTCAGTCGTCATGCGGACGCCTCCATCCAGGTCATGCAGCTCCTGTGGAGGAGTCCTCGGGCTCTCGCCGGTGTAAGACGCAGAGTCGGCTGACTCGACCGAGATCGAGCGGCGCACCCGCGGGCGGGCGAGCTGCCCACCATCAGTCTACGCCCCGTCGTCGTTGGCAACACGAAGCGAGCGCGCGGCGGCTGTCCCCCTGGGGCGCTCGACGGGCGCTAGATGCCGTGCGCCTGCAGCCAGAGCTCCAGGAGCCCCAGCTGCCAAAGCTTGTTCGAGCCCAGCGGCGTGCGCTCGTCGTTCGGGCTCTCCAGCAGCCGTTCGACATAGGAGCGGCGGAACAGCCCGCGCGCACGCGCCGCCGGAGAACCGAGGGCGCCGCGGACGAGGTCGAGGAACGCGCCCTCGACGTGGATCAGCGCGGGAACGGGGAAGTACCCCTTCGGCCGGTCGACGACCTCGGCCGGCAGCAGGTGCCGCGCCGCGTCCTTGAGCACCCCCTTGCCGCCATGCGCGAGCTTGAGCTCGGGCGGGCAAGCGGCCGCCAGCTCCACGAGGTCATGGTCGAGGAAGGGCACCCGGGCCTCGAGGCTCCACGCCATGGTCATGTTGTCGACGCGCTTGACGGGGTCGTCCACGAGCATCACCTCGGTGTCGAGCCGCAGCGCGCGATCGACCGGTTCGTCGGCGCCCGGGCGCGAGAAGTGGTGCGCCATGAACTCTCGACTCGGCTCTCCGTCCGGGACGAGCTCGGGCGCCAGCGCCGCCTCCACCTCGGCGTGCGTGCGATCGAAGAAGGCCTCGGCGTACGCGGCGGCCCCGTCGCCGTTCGCGTCCTGCAGTGGTGGATACCACTCGTAGCCCGCCAGCACCTCGTCGGCCCCCTGCCCGGACTGCACGACGGTGACGTGCTTGGAGACCTCCTCCGAGAGCATGTAGAACGCGACCACGTCGTGGCTCGCCATCGGCTCGCTCATCGCGTGGATTGCGTTCTCGAGCGCGGGCAGCATGCGGTCACCGCCGATGAGGAACTTCCGGTGGTCGGTGCCGAATCGGCTTGCGATCAGGTCCGAGTAGAAGAATTCGTCTCCCTCGTGGTCGCCGACCCGGTCGAACCCGATGCTGAACGTTGCGAGCTCCGATTGCCCCGCCTCGGCCAGGAGGGCGACGATCAGGCTCGAGTCCAGACCGCCGGAGAGCAGCACCCCGACGGGCACGTCCGACACCATGCGCCGATCGACGGCCACACGCAGTGCGTCGAGGATCGCCCGGCTCCAGTCCTCCGCGTCCATGCCCGCGCGTGCCGGGTCGCGCGTGTAGCTCGGCTGCCAGTAGCGCGTCTGACGGATCGCGCCGTCGCGGCCGACCCGCACGAGCGTGGCCGGCTCGACGCGGCGCACCCCGTTGAGCAGCGTCCGCGGCGCGGGGACCACGGAGTGAAACGTGAGGTAGTTGTGCAGGGCGACCGGATCGAGCGATGTGTCCACTCCGCCGCCCGCGAGCAGCGCGGGGAGGGTGGAGGCGAAGCGAAGCCCCTCCGGACCGGAGGTCGTGTAGAGGGGTTTGATGCCCAGTCGGTCGCGGACCAGCACGAGGTCGCCGGTGTCGCGCTCGGCGATCGCCATCGCAAACATCCCCTTCAGGCGGTCGACGAACCCCTCGCCCCACCGGTGGTATGCCTTCAACAGCACCTCGGTGTCGCTCTTGGAGAAGAACTCGTAGCCGGCCTGTTCGAGCTCGGCCCGCAGGTCACGGTGGTTGTAGATGCAGCCGTTGAACGCGATCGCCAGGCCGAGCTGCGAATCCACCATCGGTTGGCATGCACGCTCGGAGAGGTCGATGATCTTCAGCCGCCGGTGCGCCAGCGCGATGCCTCCCTGCGCCCAGGAGCCGCTCCCGTCCGGCCCTCGGTCGGACATCGTCGAGGCCATCCGCTCGGCGCGGGCGACGTCCGCACGCCCGCCGAAGCGGATCTCACCCGCGACGCCGCACATCTCCGGAATCCTCTGAGCGCGGGTTGATCGAGGTAACCCTAGCCATGCCGCCGGCACGACGCCCCGGACGATCGGACAGAGGGCTTGCGTCAAGTCGTGAACAGTGGTTCACTTCTTCATCGGGATGCCCTACCGCCCCACCGAGCGCACCGAGGCCCGCAAGGCGGCCGCGCGCGACACGATCCTCGCGGCCGCGCTCGACCAGGTCGCCCGCGCGGGCTACGCGTCGGCAAGCATGAGCACGGTTGCGCGGGGTGCCGGGGTGGCCACGGGCACCGTGTACCGCCACTTTTCCTCCAAGACGGAGCTCTTCGCGGAGGTCTTCCGGCGAGCGTCGAACCGCGAGCTCGAGATTCTGCGCGACCTGGCCACCGACCGCGACCGTCCCGCCGCCGAGCGCGTCGCCGCGTGCGTCGAGGCGTTCTCGCGGCGCGCGTTGGCTGGGCCGGTGCTCGCCTACGCGCAGATCGCCGAGCCGGTCGATCCGGCGGTCGAGGCCGAGCGCCTGACGCTGCGGCGCGGCTACCGCGATGTTTTCGCCGGCCTCCTGCGCGAGGGGATCGACGCCGGAGAGCTGCCCGAGCAGGACGTCGAGACGGTCGCCGCCGGCCTGGTCGGAGCGATCGGCGAGGCGCTCGTCGGGCCGCTGTCCCCGGCGGCCCCCGGGCGCATGAGCCGCAACGAGGCGCTGATCGCCTCGCTGGTGCAGTTCTGCCTGTCCGCCATCGACAACCGGGAGGAGCCCAACCATGGCCGTGACGCCGCGCGCCGCCGACTCCACGCATGAGGTCCTCAACCAACCGCCTCCGCTCGAGGGCTACAACGCCTTCGACGCCGACCCGGCGCTGGTCGAGGCGCTCGAGCGCGAGGGCGGGGCGTGGGGTGTGGACCGCGTACGCGACTTCGGCGCCGTGGTTGCCTCGCCGGAGGCGCTCGCGCACGCCCGGCGCGCGCAGACCAACCTTCCAGTGCTGCATTCGCACGACCGTTACGGCAACCGGATCGACGAGGTCGAGTACGACCCGAGTATGCACTGGATGCTCCGCCTCGGCGTCGAGCGCGAGGTCAACTCCCTGCCCTGGCGCGACGAGCGCCCGGGGGCGCACGTCGTGCGGACGGGGCTGTTCTACCTCCTCAACCAGCTCGACACCGGGCCGTGCTGCCCGATGGCGATCAACTACGCCGCCACGCCGACGCTGCGCCAGGACCCTGACCTGGCCGCCGAGTGGGAGCCGCGGCTGACGCTGCCGGACTACGACCGCTTCGCCCAGGCGGGCATGGTCATGACCGAGAAGCAGGGAGGCTCTGATCTGCGCGCCAACACTACGCTCGCCGAGCCGGTGGGGGACGGCTGGTACGAGCTCACCGGCCACAAGTGGTTCTGCACCCACCCGGTGTTCGACGTCTTTCTGACTCTTGCCCAGGCCCCCGGCGGGATCACCTGCTTCGTGGCCGAGCGCCCGCATCCCGGCTTCCGCATCGAGCGGCTGAAGGACAAGCTCGGCGGGCGCTGCCTCGCCTCGTCCGAGGTGGAGTACCAGCGTCTGCCCGCGCGGATCCTCGGCGAGGAGGGTCGCGGCACCGCGTTCATGATCGAGCAGATCGTCTGGACGCGGCTCGACACGATGAACGGGGTCGCGGGCATGATGCGCCGGGTGGTGGCCGAGGCCGTGTGGCACTGCCGCCACCGGCACGCGTTCGGCGCCGCGCTCGCCGACAAGGCGGCGATGCGCAACGTGCTCGCCGATCTGGCGATCGAGTCCGAGGCCGCCATGGCCACCGGGATGCGGATCGCGCGCGCCTTCGATCACGGCGCCGACGCATCCGAGGTGGCCTTCCGCCGCTTCGCGCTCGCCGTCTCCAAGTACTGGGTGTGCAAGCGGGGCGCCCCACTGGCCGCGGAGGCGCTCGAGTGCCTGGGGGGCAACGGCTACGTCGAGGAGGCGCCCATGGCCCAGTTCTACCGTGACATCCAGATCGGGACGGTGTGGGAGGGATCGGGCAACGTGCTCGCGCTCGACGTGCTGCGCGCGATGCGCCGGGAGCCCGAAGGGCTGCCCGCCTTCCTCGCCGAGTGCGAGCTCGCGGCCGGCGCGGATCCGCGCTTCGACGCCCATCTCGCCGGCACGCGCGACCGTCTCGCCGGGCTGGCCGCCGGTGATCCCGAGTGGCTGGCGCGCCGCGTCGTCGAGGACCTGGCGATCGCCCTGCAGGCGTCGCTGCTGCTGCGCAACGCGCCCGCGTTCGTCGCGGAGGCGTTCTGCGCCGGGCGCCTGGGCGAGGGCGGCCGCGCCTTCGGGACGTTGCCGAGCGGCGTGGACGCCGAGGCGATCGCGGAGCGCGCGCTCGCGTTGTAGGGCGAGCGCGCGCTGCGCTTGCTCAGGCTGCCGCGACCGGGTCGGGACGAACCAGGACGGTGTCGGCGACGCGGATGACCTCGTCGGCCGGGAGGCCGGCGCGCTCGGCGTGCTCGCGCACCGCCTCGGGGTTCGACGCCTGGTAGACGCAGACGGTGCCGACCCGCCCGTCGGGCTCCTCGAGCACGTAGCTGCGAATCCACCGGATGTCGTCTGACATCTCGCCGTCGCCGACGTCCTTCGAGCGCCCGGCGGCGATGCCGAGCTCGTCCGCGTCCGCCCAGCCGCTGCGGCGCAGGATCACGTAGGTGTCCATCGTCACTCCTCTCCGGCCGAGGACGCTGGCCCCCGACGCATGTGGCACGACAGTGCCGGTCCAGGCTATCCGCAACCCGGCAGGGGTTTCAGGATCCGCTAGTGAAGATCTTCGCCGGTGGCCGCCGGCGGGCGAGACTCCTCGGCCAGCGAGGTGATCGCCAGCTGGCCGCGCGCGGCGTCCTCGAGCACGTCGGTCGCCTCCTCGATCGAGCGCGCATAGAGCTCGACGAGCAGGTGCACCACGATCCGTTCCTCGCCCTCGCCGCCCTCGTGCTTGTGGAAACGCACGTGCGTGAAGAACTCCCGCGTCCCGTGGTCCCCGAAGGCGGCGTAGGACAGGGCGTCCCCGGCCTCGGGCCCCGAGCAGGTCTCGACGACGTCGCCGTCCACGGTCACGGTGCAGGAGGCGACCCACGGCGTGCCCGCCACCATCCGCTCCCAGCGGTCCTCGATCGGCTCGACACGGCCGTTGTGGAACCCCAGGTGGGGCTGGTCGTGCATGCAGTCCAGGCACTGCACGACCGCCTCCTGCAGCTCGTCGACCACCTCGGCGCGCTCGCCGGTCTGCGGATCGATGCGGTGGATCCCCTCGTAGTGCACCTGCACCTCGAGGTTCTGCGACCAGCAGCGGTAGCAGCGGAGCCAGCTGCGCTCAGTCCGCTGTTCGGTGGACCCCTCCATGCAGGGGATTCTATGCTGCGCGTCCATGGCGGAGACCGTGTTGTACGAGGCTGCCGACGGCGTGGCGACGCTCACGCTCAATCGTCCCGACCGCCTCAACGCGATTGGACCGGAGCTCATCGACGACCTGCGCGCGAATCTCGAGCGCGCCTGGACGGACGCCGAGGTGCGCGCGATCCGCCTGCGCGGCGCCGGCCGCGCGTTCTGCGCCGGCTACGACATCCAATGGGGATCGGAGGTCATGGACGCCGAGTCCGACCGCCCCTGGGACCCGATCGTCGACTACCAGTTCATGTCCCGCTACGTCGACACCTACATGGAGCTGTGGCGCTCGCCGAAGCCGGTGATCGCGCAGGTTCACGGCTACTGCGTCGGCGGCGGCACGGACTTCGCGCTGTGCAGCGACCTGATCGTGTGCGCGGAGGACGCGCGCATCGGCTACCCGCCGGCGCGCGTCTGGGGGTCGCCGACCACGTCGATGTGGATCTACCGCCTCGGGCTGGAGCGGGCCAAGCGGCTGCTGCTCACCGGCGACGCGCTGGACGGGCGCCGCGCCGTGGAGTGGGGACTGGCGTCCGAGGTCGCGCCGCCGGACGAGCTGGACACGACCGCGTTGGCGCTGGCGCGCCGCGTCGCGCAGCTCCCGGCGAACCAGTTGCACATGATGAAGCTGCTCGTCAACCAGGCCTATGAGCAGATGGGGCTGCGCGTGACGCAGCTCATCGGGACCCTGCTCGACGGCTCGGCCCGCCACACGCCCGAGGGAGCCGAGTTCACCCGGCGGGCGCTGGCGGACGGCGTGGGCGACGCCGTGGCCGAGCGCGACGCGCCGTTCGGCGACTACGGTCAGGAACCGAAGCGCTAGCCGCTTCGCTCCTGCCCCTGCTCCTCCTCCTGGCGCTCCATCTTCTCGCGCTTCTTGCGCTCTCCCGGCAGCTCCGGGGCATCGGGGTCCGTCGGGCCCCCCTTGATCGGCTCGCCCTTGTACTTGTCGGGATCGTCGACCTGCTCGCCCTCGATCGATACCGAGCCGTCCTCGTGACGCTCCAGCGACGACGGACCGAGCTTCTGCTCGGGCCCCTCGTCGTAGCCGTGGTCGCCCTCGCCGCCGCCGTAGGTCACGTACTTGGCCTCGTCGTCGGGCCATTCCTCGAGGTCCTTCGGCGGCTCGTCGCTCTCCTCCAGCTTCTTCATGGTCTCCTCGGCGCGGTCATGGGCCTCCTTGGCCTCGTGTGCCTTCTGCTGCGCCTCGCTGGTGTGCTCCGCCTTCATCTCCTCGGCGTCGCGTTGGTCTGTGTCGGGCATCGTGGACCTCCCTCTTGGTGTCCGTCTCGACGGTCCTACCCAGGGCCCGCGGCGGCAAAAACGGGATGTTTCCCGTGCCGGCATGCGTCCGGATTAACGCCGGGCGACCCCTAACCTGTCCCACGATGCCTCGTGCCTCCGCCGCGATCCTCCTCGCCTGCCTGGCCGTCCTCGCGACGGCGGGCTGCGGGTCGACGCCCAAGGCGGGGGCGACGGCCACGAGCCTGGCGGCGCTGGATGCGCAGGCCAACCGGCTGCTCGGCGGCGGGACGACGGCGTTTCAGAAGCAGGTGGCCGCGCTGCGCGGCCACCCGATCGTGGTCAACCAGTGGGCGTCGTGGTGCGGACCGTGCCGCTTCGAGTTCCCGTTCTTCCAGCGTCTCGCGGCCCAATACCGGGGGCGCGTGGCGTTCCTCGGCGTCGACGCGCAGGACAACAAGGGCGATGCGCAGGCGTTCCTGAAGCAGCGGCCGCTGCCCTATCCGAGCTACTTCGACCTCAACGCGGAGACCGCGCGGACGTTCAAGGGCGGCCTGGCGTGGCCGACGACCGCGTTCTACGACGCGCGCGGCAAGCTCACACGGACGCACCCGGGCGCCTACGCGACGCAGGCCAAGCTCGACGAGGACATCCGGCGCTACGCGCTGGGCTCGTAGGGGTCGCGCGGCCGCCGTGTCCGGCACCGGCTCTCCGAGTCTCCTGCTCGCCTTCTGGGCCGGCATCGTGTCATTCGTCTCGCCGTGCGTTCTGCCGCTGGTCCCCGGCTACCTCGCGGCGGTGTCGGGTACGCGGCCGGGGGAGACGCGGGGAGTCGACGCGCGGGTGCTGGCGCGCAGCCTGCTCTTCGTCGCGACCTTCTCGGCCATCTTC
>DASYIJ010000131.1:0-2125 GCA_035997675.1 Solirubrobacteraceae bacterium | reverse complement strand
ACAGTGCCCGCCGTGCCGGCGCGCCGCATCGTCACGCTTCCGGGCGACGGGATCGGCCCCGAGATCCTGGCGCCGACGCTCGACGTCCTGAACGAGCTCGGCGACTTCGCCTACGACGAGCACCGCTTCGGCGGCGCCGCCATCGATGCCCACGGCACGGCGCTCGTCGACGAGACGCTGGCGGCGTGCCGTGACGCCGACGCCGTCCTGCTCGCCGCGGTGGGGGGGCCGCAGTGGGACACCACCGATCACGCCGCCCCACGGCCCGAGCAGGGCCTGCTCGACCTGCGCAAGGGCCTCGGCCTGTTCGCGAACCTGCGACCCGTCCGGCCGTTGCCGGCGCTCTACGACGCCAGTCCCCTGCGCCGCGAGGTGATCGAGGGCACGGACCTGCTCGTGGTCCGCGAGCTCACAGGCGGGATCTACTTCGGCGAGAAGACGCGCACGGCCGACTCGGCAAGCGATGTGTGCAGCTACACGGTCGAGGAGATCGAGCGCATCGCGCGCACCGCGTTCGACGCCGCGCGCTCACGGGTGACGAGCGTCGACAAGGCCAACGTGCTCGAGACCTCCCGCCTGTGGCGGGAGACGGTGATGCGCGTGGGCGCCGACGAGTTCCCCGAGGTCGAGCTCGAGCACCTGCTGGTGGACAACACGGCGATGCAGCTCGTGGCGGCGCCGCGCCACTTCGACGTGATCCTCACCGAGAACATGTTCGGCGACATCCTCAGCGACGAGGCGGCGATGCTCACCGGGTCCATCGGGCTGCTGCCCAGCGCGTCCCTGGGCACCGACGGGCCCGGCGTATTCGAGCCCGTCCACGGGTCGGCGCCCGACATCGCCGGCTCGGGGCGCGCCAACCCGCTCGCGATGTTCCTCTCCGCGGCGCTCATGCTCCGGCACGGTCTCGGTATGCAGGAGGAGGCCGCCGCTCTAGAATCGGCCGTCGACCGCGCGCTCGACGCCGGTCTGCGAACCCCCGACCTGGGCGGGACGGCCACCACGGCCGAGGCCACCCGGGCGGTGCTCTCACAGCTCCAAGGAGACTGACGTGGACCAAGCCGACCTCATCTGGATGAACGGAGACTTCGTCGCCTGGGAGGACGCCAAGGTCCACGTACTCACGCACGGCCTGCACTACGGCACTGGTGTCTTCGAGGGCCTCCGCGCCTACGAGACCGACCTCGGCACGGCGATCTTCCGCCACACCGACCATCTCGACCGGCTGTTCCGCTCCGCCGGGCTGTACTACATGCCGATCCCCTACACGCTCGAGGAACTGCGGGCGGCGACGCACGAGCTGATCGCGCGCAACGGCCTGCGCTCGTGCTACATCCGCCCGATCGCGTTCCGCGGCTACGGGCAGATGGGTCTGTACCCGCTCGAGGCGCCGGTCGACGTGACCATCGCCGTCTGGGAGTGGGGGGCCTACCTCGGCGAGGAGGGCAAGCAGCGGGGCATCCGCGCGAAGGTGTCCTCCTGGCGTCGCATCAGCGGCGATTCGCTCATTCCGCACGCGAAGGCGTCGGGGCAGTACCTCAACAGCGTGCTCGCGAAGATCGAGAGCCAGAAGGCCGGCTACGAGGAGGCGATCCTGCTCGACGACATCGGCCACGTGTGCGAGGGCTCCGGCGAGAACATCTTCGTGATCCGCGACGGCGAGGTCGCGACCCCGCCGTCGACGGCCGGCATCCTGGACGGCATCAACCGGCGCTCCATCCGGACGATCGCGCGGGACCTCGGCCACACCGTGGTGGACCGCGACATCGATCGCGGCGAGCTCTACCTGGCCGACGAGGTGTTCTTCACGGGAACGGCGGCCGAGCTCGTCCCCGTCCGGGAGATCGACGACCACACGGTCGGCGGCGGCGAGCCGGGGCCGATCACGCGCGAGCTGCAGGGCGCCTTCGACGACGCGCTGCACGGCCGCACCGAGCGCTATCGCGACTGGCTCGACGTGGTCAAGGTTCCCACGAAGGCCGCCTGAGCACGCTACCCTCAGGACCCATGTCTCGGGTGCCTGCGTGCCGGCGAATTATCCCCGCGGTCCAGCGCTGACGCTGGCCGCTGCCGGAATTCGCCCCTCCTGCACGAAAGGACACCTGTGACGCCGATACCGATCCAG
>DASYIJ010000129.1:0-3446 GCA_035997675.1 Solirubrobacteraceae bacterium | reverse complement strand
TACCTCGGCTACCTGGCCGACAACACCGGCAACGACCCGGTGTCGACGGTGGCCAGCTATTACCAGGGCCTGGGCTCCGTGAAAAGCGACGGCCTGCTCCCCGAAACCCAGCAGTACGTCGACAGCGTGCTGGCGCTGCGCAACCGTTACCGCGGCGGCTGACCCCTGCGCCTACATCTCATCGGGCGCGGTAACGCCGAGCAGGTCGAGTGCCCGCGCGATCGTGCGCTGGGCCGCCACCGACAGCGCCAGGCGAAACGACTCGACCGCCTCGGGCTCGGCGCCGACCACGCGGCAATCGCGGTAGAACGCCGTGAACTCCTGTGCCAGCTCCAGCGCGTAGACGGTCAGCCGGTGCGGCGCACGGCGGGCCGCCGCCTCGTCCACCTCACCCGGGAAGGCGAGCAGCTTGTTGATCAGGGCGCGCTCGGCCGGGTCGAGGGCCCCGTCCGCTCCGGACCCGGCGACGACCGCGCTCAGCGCGCCTGCCACGCGCTCCTCCCCCGCCTTCTGCAGCAGCGACGCGATACGGGCGTGCGCGTACTGCACGTAATAGACGGGATTGTCGTTTGACTGCCGGCGCGCCAGGTCGAGGTCCAGGTCGACCGTCGTGTCGTGCGAGCGCTGCAGCAGGAAGAAGCGCGCGGCGTCGACGCCGATCTCGTCGAGCAGGTCGTCGAGAGTGACGAAGTCGCCGCGGCGCTTGGACATCGACGCGCGCTCCCCGCGCTCGATCACGTTGACGAACTGCATGATGATCAGCTCGAGCTTGTCGGGGTCCCCCCCGAGCGCCGCGAAGGCCGCCTTCATTCGCGCGACATATCCGTGGTGATCGGCGCCCCAGACGTCGATCAGACGGTCGAAGCCCCGCTCTCGCTTGGCCTCGTGGTAGGCCACGTCCGCGGCGAAGTAGGTGTGCTCGCCGCTCGAGCGGCGAAGCACGCGATCCTTGTCGTCGCCGAAGGCCGACGTGCGCAGCCACACGGCGCCCTCGGCGCGGAACACGTGCCCCTGCGACTCGAGCTCCTCGTAGTGGTGCTCGACGGGGCTGGGCTCGGCCTCGTGCAGCGAGCGCTCGGAGAACCAGGTGTCGAAGTCGACGCGGTAGCGGTGCAGCGTGGCGCGGATGCGGGCGACCATGAGCTCCGCGCCCTGTCGGCCCAGCTCGTCCGGGTCGGCCTCGGCCGCGCTGGGCAGCTCGGCGGCGAGATCGCGCACGTAGTCGCCCTCGTACCCGCCCTCGGGCACGTCCTCCCCGCGCGCCCGCGCGCGAATGGACTCACCGAGCTTGCGCACCTGTGTCCCGTGGTCGTTGATGTAGTACTCGCGCTCGACCTCGTCGCCGCGGAACTCGAGGATGCGCGCGAGGGCATCGCCATACGCGGCGTGCCGCCCCCCGGCGGCGGTGAGCGGCCCCGTCGGGTTGGCCGAAACGAACTCGACGAGCACGCGCTCGCCCGTCCGCGCGGGCGCGCCTCCGTATCCATCGCCGGCATCCAGCACGCCGCGAAGCGCGTCGCGGTACCAGGCGTCGGATAGGAAGAGGTTGAGGAAGCCCGGCCCGGCGACCTCCGCACGTTCGAGCCGGTCGCCGAGCCGCTCGGCCAGGGTCTCCGCCAGCTTCTCGGCGATTGCGCGCGGAGGCTCCCCGAGCACCGGGGCGAGCAGCATGGCGGCGTTGGTCGAGTAGTCGCCGAACTCGGGCTTGCGCGCACGCTCCAGGGTCGGCGGCGGGCCGGAGCCGTTGCCACCGCCCCGCACCGAGGCGGCCGCGTCCTGCACGGCGGCCCGCAGGTCGGCCAGCGGCGTCACGTCGCGGCGGCCGGGCCGCCCGCCACGCGGTCGGTCGTCGCCGGCTCGAACAGCGCCTCGAGACGCGTGATGGTGCGCACCGTGCCCATGGCGACGAGCACGTCGCCGGCCTCGAGCACCGTGTCGCTCGGCGGCTGGACGTGGACCCTGCCGTCGGGCCGCCGCACGGCCACGACCACCGAGCCGCCGCGCACGTCGCCCACGGTCTTGCCCTCGCCCTCGGCGCCCGCCGTGACCTCGATCTCCTCCATGCGGTACTCGGGCGCGACATCGATCGCCCCGGTCACCTGCGGGTGCAGCGCGAAGCGGGCCATCTCGCTTCCGCTCGCCTTGTACGGCGAGATGATGCGGTCGGCGCCCGCGCGGCGGAGCTTCTTCTCGGAGTCCTCGACGCTGGCGCGAGCCACGATGGTGATGTCGTCGCGCAGCTCGCGCGCGCTGAGCGTGATGAAGATGTTCTCGGCATCGGAGTCGACACACGCGATCACGGCCCGGGCGCGCTCGATCCCGGCGGCGCGCAGCATCTCGTCCTCGGACGGCCGGCCCTCGATGAAGCGCACGCCGTGCGCGGCCGCCAGGTCCCGGTTGTCGGAGTCCTCGTCCACGACCACGTACTCGGCGTTCGCCGCGCGCAGGTCGCGGGCCACCTGCCGGCCGACACGGCCGAACCCGCAGATGACGTAGTGGTCGTTCAAGGCGTCGATCCTTCGCTGCGTGCGGCGCTCGTCGAGCAGGCCGCTGAGATGTCCGGCGACGAGGAACTCGGTGGCCGTCACCAGCGCGTAGAAGAGCGTACCGACGCCCAGGACGATGAGGGCGACGACCAGCACCTGCCCGGCGAGGTCGTGCGGCGGGGGAATCGAGCCGACCGTGGCGACGGTGTCGAGCGTCCAGCGAAAGCCCGTCCAGATCGAGGTTCCCTCCGTCACCAGGAAGCCGACCGTGCCCGCCACGATGAGCGCGACGATCGCCACGCACAGCCATGCCATGCGGCGCAGGAAGACGAGCATCTCCGCACGCGCCCGCAGGCGGGGAAGGTTCGTGGTGAAGCGCGCCAGCCGCTGCGGTGAGTCGGGCACGAGGGCTAGTAGTGGTAGGGCTCGCGCGCGAGGATCTTGTGGCCGCGATAGAGCTGCTCGAGCAGCACGACACGGGCGAGCTGGTGCGGCAACGTGAGCCGGCCGAGCGAGAGCCGGTGCTCGACCTGGTCCAGGCTGATCCCCTTGGGGCCGCCGATCACGAAGCACACGTCGCGCCCCTCCTGGCGGCGCTCCTCCAGGAAGCCGGAGAAGCCGATCGAGTCGTACTCGGTGCCCGCGTGGTCGAGCAGCGAGACCCACGCACGGTCGGGGATGCGGCGCGCGACGTGCTCCTCGTCGCGCAGCTCGATCAACTCGACGCGCGCGTGTCCGGCGAGCAGCTTCTGGTAGTGCTGGACGTCGTCCGCGAAGGGGGGCCGGAGGCGGCCGACGGCCAGGACGATGATCCGCACGGCTGCGATACTAGCCTCGCTCGCGGCCTCGACCCCCACCCTGAGCGAGGAGCCCGATGACCGAAGACGACGACGCGCAAGAGCGCCAGATCAACATCCACTTCTCGCCCGAGATCATGGCGGGCGTCTACGCGAACTTCGC
>DASYIJ010000113.1:0-2343 GCA_035997675.1 Solirubrobacteraceae bacterium | reverse complement strand
AGCGGCTCGGTCGCCCAGACGTCCTTCGCGACGCCCGGCTCACACACGGTCTCGCTGCGGGTCACGGACGCCGGGGGTGCCGGCGCCGTCAGCTCACAGCGGATCACCGTGTCCGCTCGCCCGCTGCCGGCCCTCCAGCTGCTCTCGCCGTTCCCGGTCGTCCGGATCGCGGGGCGCGCCACCGGGCTGGGCGTCAACCTCAGGCTGGTGAGCGCGGAGGCGCCGGCCGGCTCGCGGGTCACGTTGACCTGCCGGGGACGGACGTGCCCGCGCAGGAGCGAAACCCGCGTCGCCCCCGGCAGCGCCAGCGTCGGCAGGTTGCGCGTCGTGACCTTTCCGCGCTTCGCGCGCTCGCTGCGGTCCGGCGTCGTCCTGGAGATCCGGGTGACCAAGTCCGGCCGGATCGGCAAGTACACGCGCTTCGTCATCCAGCGAAACCGGGCGCCGCGGCGCAGCGACAGCTGCCTGTTGCCCGGCGGTTCGGCTCCGAAGGCGTGCCCGGCCTCATGATGTCCCACACCATCAAGGTTCCGCGCGGCCGTATCCTCAGCCTGGCCGCCATTGCCGCCGCGGCGTTCGTGCTGGCGTTCGCCGGCACCCAGGCCGGTCGCAGCGCCGCCGTGAGCGCCGGCGACGCGCCCGGCCAGCAGATCGAATCCTCGATGGGCGTGCCGGATTCCCTCAGCGCGGTCGGCGCCATCCCCGGACTGGCTCCCAAGCCCGCACCGGTCCCGTCTGCGCGCCGCCCCGGCCAAACGTCGACGACCGGTGCGGTGCCGGTGAGCGGCACCGCCTCGCAGCCCTCGGCACCCACCGCCTCCACCCCCCAGCCGGCAGCCGCGGCACCTCAGGCGGCGACGCCCAAGGCAGCGCCCGCGCCCTCGCCCGGCGTGTCCTTCGACGACTCCGGCTGAGCGATGCAGCGCGCCGTCCTTCGCCTCCGACTCCGCGTCACCTACGCCAGCTTCCCGGCGCTGGCGACGCTCATCGGCGTCCTGGCGGCCATCATCGGTTTCGCGGCCGCGACCCTGACCGCCGGACACGAGGCGCCGTCCCGGGCGGGCGGCTCGCTGGTGGCCGGTGACGCCGTCCTCCAGTACTTCCGCGGCTGGCACCCGGTGGGCGCGCCGAGGATCCCGGGTCTCGAGTTGAGCCGCCCGGCCGCATTGGCGCCCGAATCCGGCGTCGGTACGGCCAGGCTGATCGTCGGCGAACTGCGCGCGCCGGCCGGCTCGGCGCTCCCGCCCGGCCTGGTGGCCCGGCTACGCGCGCCGGCGCGTGTCTCCGTGGTCTCGTTCGGGGCGTTCGACGCCTACCGCTACGACGGCGTCCGGATCGTCGGCTTCGACCGGCCGCTCATCCTCTACACGGTCCCGGGGCGCGTGCACACCATGGCCGTGGCCTGCTACGCCGGGGCCGGGTCGCAGTCCTACCTGCAGACGTGCCAGCGCATGGCCGCGACCCTCGACCCCGGCGGCGCGTCGCCCGACTCGCTCACGCCCAGCTCGAGCTACGCCCACGCCGTGACCGGCGCGATCCACCGCCTCGACGCCCAGCGCAGAACGGAACGGCCGCGGCTGCGCGGTGAGCAATCGGCCGGCCAGGCGGCGGTGGCTGCCCGGCTCGCCACGGCGTACACCGCCGCCGCACGCGCGGTGGAGGCGGCGGCTGCGCCCAACCCGGTCACCGCGGTGGACCAGCGACTGCTCGGGCGCCTCCGGTCGGGAGCAGCGGCCTACAACGCGCTGGAATCTGCCGCTCGGGTCCAGGACCGCGGGGCATACGCGGCCGCCCGCACCGCGGTCGACACGGCGGAGGCCAACGCCAGCACGACCCTGGCCGAGCTCGACGCGTTCGGCTATGGCCGGACCGTGAGCCCGCCGCGGCGCGGACGGTCGTCCTAGCCGGCCAGAGGCGCGAGGTCGCCGCAGAGCTGAGGTTGAGTGACGAGCTTCTCGTCCTAGAGGCCCAGGCCCTGGACGCCCAGCTCGTCCCAGCCGAGGTGGTGGGCGAGTTCGTGGCGCACGGTCCGCACGACCTGCTCGCGCAGCTCGTCGGGGTCGTGGCCGAAATCGCGGCGCAGCGTGTCGCGGTAGATCACGATGCGATCCGGAACGTTGTCTCGCGCCACGCCGTCGCCGTGGTAGAGCCCGTAGGCGCGGCGGCGGCGCCCGCCGTCGGAGATCACGACCGCCACGTTGCTCTCGAGCGCGTTCTGCGCCCACTCGGGGAGCTCGTCGATGGCGTCCCGCACCAGCTCCTCGAACTCGGCGTCGTCGTAGGGGTCCAGCTCCAGGAACTCCGACTCGTCGGGCTCCACGGCCAAATCGTCGCGGGCGAGGC
>DASYIJ010000103.1:0-6558 GCA_035997675.1 Solirubrobacteraceae bacterium | reverse complement strand
ATGTGGCTGACGGAGTTCGGCTGGCCGGGGAGCCGGCGCGCGGCCGGCGCCTACCACCTCGACTTCGCCCAGCAGGCGGCCGACCTCCGGGCGGCATACACGCTGCTGCGCGGAGACGCCGCCCTGCGCTTCGTGCAGGCCGCCTTCTGGTTCAACCTGCGCGACTACGCGCCGGGGTATCAGAACCCCGACCCTGAGTTCTTCGGCCACTACGGCCTGCTCGGAAACAACTTCGCGTCGAAGCCGGCGGCGAACGTCTTCCGGAGCCTGGCGGCAAGGGCATAGGATCGCGACATGAGCACTCCACCGCAGGCGCAACCTCCGACGGGTGCCACGCCGCCCGACTGGTATCCCGACCCGGAGCACCCCGGTCAGCTGCGCTACTGGGACGGGAGCCAGTGGACCGACCACCGGAGCCCGGCGCTGACGATGGACCCCGCGAGCGTGGAATCCCAGCCCGGCGCCGTCAACGCCCCGCTGGCGGCCTACTCCGGTCCACCCATCCTCGTCTCCACGATGAACGACGTACCCGGCTATCGCGTCACCGAGGTCCACGGTGAGGTGTTCGGGCTCGTGGTGCGCTCGCGCAACGTCTTCTCCAACGTCGGCGCCTCGTTTCGCACCGTGTTCGGCGGCGAGGCGCGCGGCTACACGCAGCTGCTGTCGGACTCGCGCCAGGAGGCCCAGGCGCGCCTCATGCAGGCGGTGCACGACCGCGGGGGCAACGCCGTGATCGCGATGCGATTCGACGCGAACGAGATCGCGAACATGATGAGCGAGATCGTGGCCTACGGGACCGCGGTCACCATCGAGAAGATCGACGTCCAGGCCTGATGCCGGCGCCGCCGCAGGAGGTCGTGCCCGGCATCTGGCACTGGCGGGCCTACCACGAGGGCATCCGGCAGGACGTGAGCTCCTGGTACCTGCCCGCGGCACGCGTGGCGATCGATCCCAAGCTCCCGGACGAGGGCGTGGCCTGGTTCGCCGAGCGCAGCGGCGTGGCCGACGTACTCCTCTCCTGCCGCCACCACTACCGGGACGCGGGCCGGCTCGTCGAAGCCTTCGAATGCGCCGTCCACGCCCCGCGTTCGGGCCTGCACGAGTTCACCCACGGCGAGCCCGTGGAGGGTTACGAGCCGGGCGACGAGCTTCCCGGTGGAGCGGTGGCCGTGGAGATCGACGCCATCAGCCCGGACGAGACCGCATTGCACATGCCGGCCCACCGCGCGGTGCTGATCGCCGACGGCATCGTGCAGTCGGAGCCCGGCGGCCCGCTCGCGTTCGTGCCGGACTTCCTCATGGGCGACGATCCGGAGGGCGTCAAGGCCGGCCTGACGGCGGCGTTCGAGCGTCTGCTCGAGCTCGACTTCGACCACCTGCTGCTCGCCCACGGCGAGCCCCTGGTCGGAGACGGCAAGGCGCAGCTGCAGGCGTTCGTCGCCGCGCAGGTCCGCGAATAGGCGATCAGGCAGGTTTTTACGCCCGGGTTACCGGGGCCTCACCTGGGTATGCAATTGAATTCGCTCATCATCGAGCGAAGGAGAGGGAGAGGAACAATGCCACGCCTGATCGTCACCGCAGAGACAGGCACCGACCGCGACGGCGCGGTGGTGCACAACGAGCGCGTGCTCGCCACCAATCTCGACAACGACCACGCCTCGTCGCAGCTGATCGAGCGCGTCGGCTGGGCGCTGGAGGACGCCGAGCGGCTCGAGGCGGAGCACCGCTGATCGGCGGATAGGCGCCGCCGCCGCCGGTCCGTAGGATGATCCTTCCGGCCGTTGCCACTCTGGATTCCAGTTTCACGATGAAGTGCTGGGGAATGTGTTGGCCGAGAGGAAATGTCGTTGGAGAGGAAGCGCACTCACGGACGCGTGGCCGACACGGAGCGCCAGACCGAACCGGGGGCGCGGCGTCGGAGTGAGGAGCGCTTCGCAGCACTGCTGAGCGCAGCGCCGGACGCGGTCGTGGTGGTCGACGACGAGGGCCGCATCGCCCTCGTCAACGAGCAGACGGAGCGGCTGTTCGGCTACGAGCGAGACGAACTGGTGGGGGAGCGGGTGGAGATGCTCCTGCCCGAGCGCGCCCGGGAGCCCCACGTCGGCCACCGGGAGGGCTACTTCGCCGAACCGCGGACGCGGCCGATGGGACTGGGTCTCGACCTTGCGGGCCGCAGGAAGGACGGCACCGAGTTTCCCGTCGATATCTCGCTGAGCACCGTGGAGACCGACGACGGGCGGTTGGCGACGGCCTTCGTTCGGGACATGACCGACCGCAGGCTCCGCGCCGACCTCGAGCGGAACCTTGCCGAGCGGCGCATCCTGCTCGCGCATCTCGTGAGCGGGGTCGAGGAGGAGCGCCAGCGCATCGCCGGCGGCATCCACGACGACTCGGTCCAGGCGATCACCGCCGCGTCGATGCGCATCCAGATCCTGCGCCGCGACCTCGAGGCCCCCGAGCAGTTGGCCCTCCTGGACGAGGTCGACGATTCGATCCGGATCGCGATCGACCGGCTCCGCCATCTGATCTTCGAGCTGCGGCCCCCGGTGCTCGAACGCGAGGGCCTCGGGGCCGCACTCTTGGTGTACCTGGACGAGGCGGTCGGGGAGACCGCGACCCGCTACCGGTTGGACGACGGCCTGATCGCGCAGCCGAGCGAGCAGGTTCGCCTGATCCTCTACCGCATCGCGCAGGAGGCGCTGGCCAACGTCCGCAAGCACGCGAGCGCCACCAGCGCGACCGTCACGCTCGCCGTGCGCGACGGCGGCTACTTCGTACGCGTCGCCGACGACGGCGTCGGGTTCGCGGCCGACGGCCGGACGATCACTCCCGGGCATCTCGGTCTCGCGTCGATGCGCGAGCGCGCGGACCTGGCCGGGGGCTGGTTGCGGCTGGCGAGTGAGCCTGGAGCTGGGACGAACGTCGAGTTCTGGATCCCCGAGGACGAGGCGGCGGTCGATCCAACCGCCGCGGATGTCTCATGAGCGCACGGGCAGCGGTCCGCGTCCTGGTCGCGGAGGATGACGCAACGGTTCGTGACGCCCTCCGGGACCTGATCACGAGCGAGCCGGGTCTCGAGTCCGTCGGCACGGCGTGCAACGCGCGCGAGGCGATCCAGCTCGCCGCAGCCGAGCGTCCCGACGTCGCGCTGGTGGACGTGCGGATGCCCGAGGGCGGTGGCGCCCTCGCGGCCCGCGGCATCGGCCAACGCTCACCCGAGACCAAGGTTCTGGCGCTTTCGGCCGACGAGAGCCACGGAGCGGTGTTGCGGATGCTCGAGGCGGGAGTGGTGGGATACCTGGTGAAGGGCGACTCGATCGACCACATTCTCGATTCCATACACGGCGCGCACCACGGGCAGGCGAGTCTGTCCATCGAGGTGACCGGCGAGGTCATCGACGCGTTCGTCGAACAGCGCTCCTCCCGCCGCGACGAGGACGCGCGCAACCGCGAGCGCAACCAGCGCATCGTCCGCGCGCTCGAGAACGGGCGGGGGTTGGACATCGTGTTCCAGCCGATCTACGCGCTGGAGGACCGGCGGATCGTGGGGGCCGAGGCGCTGTCGCGCTTTCGCGAGGCCCCGGAGCGCGCGCCGCAGGAGTGGTTCGCCGAGGCCGGTCAGGCGGGCCTGCGCGGCGAACTCGAGCTCGCCGCGATCCGCAAGGCGCTCGACTGCCTACCCAAGCTGCCGCCGTCGACCTACCTCGGGATCAACGCATCGCCGTCGACCGCGGCCGGCCGCCCCTTCCGTGACCTGCTGGCCACGGTCGACACGGGTCGCATCGTGATCGAGATCACCGAGCACGCCCCCGTCGACGACTACGACCGTCTCAACGCCGCGCTGCGTCCCGTGCGAGACCTCGGGGCACGGCTCGCGATCGACGACGCCGGAGCCGGCTTCGCGAGCCTCCGGCACATCCTCCGGCTGGCCCCCGACGCCATCAAGCTCGATCGGTCGCTGATCAACGGCATCGCCACGGATCGATCGAAGCAGGCGCTCGCCGCGGGACTGATCTCCTTTGCCGAGAAGGCCGACGTGGCGATCGTCGCCGAGGGGATCGAGCGCGATCGCGAGCTCGATGCGCTCCGGGCGCTCGGCGTGCCCTACGGCCAGGGGTTCCTCCTGGCGCGGCCCGCGCCGCCTCCTCTGCCCGACGATTAGCGCGAGGGCACGGCGCCGGCGCGCACGTGATCGACCAGCAACTCGACGCAGCGGGGATCGAACTGACCTCCCGCGTTGTGCTCGAGCTCGCGCAGCGCCTCCTCGTGCGAGAGGGACTCACGGTAGGGACGGTCGCTGATCATCGCGTCGAAGGCGTCGGCCACGAGCAGGATGCGCGCTGCCAGCGGGATGTCCTCGCCGCTCAGCCCGCTTGGGTACCCGGTTCCGTCGAAGTGCTCGTGCGAATGACGGATCCAGGGGGCGATCGTGTCGAGGCCCTCGACGCGGGCGACGAGGTCTGCGCCGATCACGGGATGGTGCTTGACCTCGGCGTACTCCTCGTCCGTCAGCGAGCCCGGCTTGCGCAGGATCTCGTCCGGGACCGCGACCTTGCCGACGTCGTGCAGCATGCCGGCGAGGCGCAGGAGTCCCTGGCGCTCCGGGTCCCACCCCATCTCGGCGGCGATCGTCACGGCATAGCTCGCGACGGCCCGGGAGTGCTCGTGGCTCGTGTCCATCCGCATGTCCACCGCCTCGGCCATGGCGGTCGCCCAGCTCAGGCGCTCACCGTGGGCGACCGGGCGGCCGCCGCGGCGATTGCGCGACGCGTACAGACGCGTGTCGGCCTCCCGCAGCAGCGCGTCGAGGTCGTTCCCGTCGAGCGGGAAACAGGCAACGCCGATCGAGCACGGTGCGTCCCCGTCCAGCGCCTCCGTGATGCGCTCGGCGATTGCCGACGCGGCGGTCTCGCCGGTCTCGGGCAGCAGCACGGCGAACTCGTCGCCGCCGAGCCGTCCCACGGCGTCGCTGGGCCGGACGACCTGACCCAGGGATTCGACCACCCGGCAGAGCACGGCGTCGCCCGTGCTGTGACCGCGCGTGTCGTTGACCTGCTTGAAGTTGTCCAGGTCGAGCACGAGGACCGAGAACGGCATCCCGTGGCGCAGGGAATGGGCGAGCTCGGCATCCGCGCGCTCGCGCAGGCCGCGGCGGTTGAGGCACTTGGTGAGGGGATCGGCCCGCGATACGCGGGAGAGCTCGCACCGCTGCCGGTCGTGGTTGCGGGCCTGCCAGGCGCTCATCACCCCGGTGCCGGCGAGCGCGCAGGCGAAGAAGACGACCTTCGGGCTGCTCGCCCCGCTGTCCGTCGCGGCGATCCCGAGATATACGGCGACGCTC
Organism: Solirubrobacteraceae bacterium; assembly: GCA_035997675.1. Taxonomy (GTDB): domain Bacteria; phylum Actinomycetota; class Thermoleophilia; order Solirubrobacterales; family Solirubrobacteraceae; genus JALYZC01. Next base: position 1,217 of record DASYIJ010000103.1, on the reverse strand, counting down.
GATACGCCGACCGCGATCACCGAGGGAAGCGGATACGACATCGCGGCGAACACGACGGGGACGAAGAAGATGAGGGCGAGCGGGCTCTCGATACTCCCGTCGATGACGACCAGCGAGGCGATGAGGGCCAGATCCAGCAGGCTCCACGCGAGGAAGAAGGGTTCCCGCCACCGGCTCCGGATGATGGGCTCGGTGGGCAGCGCCCAGACGAGGAAGCCGCCGACCATGCCGGCCGCGAAGACGGCACCGAGCAGCGCGCGATCGGGCTGGTCCCAGGTCCAGGCGACGTACCCGAACCCGGCGAGGCAGACGAGGAACGTCAGCCAGACGCCGGCGCCGACCATCGACAGGCGCAGTCGAAGCGCGGAGACGTCAAGGACCGGAGCAGCGCCATCCCCCATAACGTGGATGATCGGCACGCCTGGGCGGGGGCTGAAGACTTTTGCCCGCCAATCGGCGGACGCCTACCTCAGCCCGGCGAGGAGAGTGCGCCGGGCTGCCCCATATTGCGGCGGGTCGCTCAGCGACGCCGCTTCTTGGCCCGCGGGGGCTTCACGGGGAACTCGGTGCGCTCGGCCGCGGTCATCTTGCGGATGACGAGCGAGCCGTCCTTGACCTGCTGGCGGATGAGCTCGAGCTTCTCCTCGCGACGCGCCTCGGCCTTGCGCTGCACGGGACTTTGCTGTGGTTGCTGCTGCTTGCGCTTCTCGGGTTGATCAGCCATGGATTACGACGAATCGTCCTGTGACAAATGCCACTACCAACACTACCCAGCTTAACAGTGGTCGCCGACGTGATGTCAGCGACGCGTTGTGTAGCATCGCGCCTTCCAGGTGCCGGGACACGCGTGCCGGCAGAAGTCAGTGCCGTCGCAGTGGTCGCTTGTGGGCTACTTCCGCGCGCAGCACACGAACAGTTCGGAGAGATATCTCACATGCCTACCGGAACCGTGAAGTGGTTCAACGACGACAAGGGGTTCGGCTTCATCACCCCGGACGATGCCGGCAAGGACCTTTTCGTCCACCACTCGGCCATCGCGGCTGAAGGCTTTCGCTCACTCGCGGAAGGCGCCCGGGTCTCCTATGACGCCGAGGCCGGCGACAAGGGGCCCAAGGCCGTGAACGTCCAGGCGATCTGAGCTCACGCGGCGTCGCGCGCCGTCAGCGGCGCGGGCGGCTAGTCGATGAGCCCGCGCCGCAGGCAGATGGCGACGGCCG
>DASYIJ010000087.1:0-7373 GCA_035997675.1 Solirubrobacteraceae bacterium | reverse complement strand
GTCCAGCGGGCCGAGGTCTCCAACTACGAGATCGTCACGCACTACTTCAACGCGGCCGCGGACCGGCTCGGCGTGGAGGAGGACCTGCGAGCGGTGCTCTCGTCGGCCTATCGCGAGGTGCAGGTGCAGATCCCGGTCAGGTTGTCGGACGGCCGCATCCACGTCTTCTCGGGCTACCGCGTCCAGCACAACGGCGCCCGCGGTCCCTACAAGGGCGGCGTGCGCTACCACCCCGAGGTCGACCTCGACGAGGTGCGCGCCCTCGCCTCGCTGATGACCTGGAAGACGGCGATCGCCGGCATCCCGTTCGGTGGCGCCAAGGGCGGCGTGAACTGCCCGGCGAACGAGCTCGACCGCGCGGAGGTCGAGCGAATCACCCGCTCGTTCATGGACAAGATCGAGAAGGTGCTCGGGCCGACGCGGGACATTCCGGCGCCCGACGTGAACACCAACGCGCAGGTGATGGCGTGGATGATGGACGAGTACGGCAAGCTCCACGGCCACTCGCCGGCCATCGTCACCGGCAAGCCGATCGCGCTCGAGGGTTCCTACGGTCGCGAGGCGGCCACCGGCCGCGGGCTGGTGTTCTGCTACCGCGAGGCGGCCCCCCAGCTTGGACTGACGCCCTCGGAGACGCGGTTCGTGATCCAGGGCTACGGCAACGTCGGTTCACACGCCGCGCGGATCATGCAGCAGCTCGGCTGCCGGATGGTGGGGGCCTCCGACGCGCACGGCGCGATCCGACATGACGCCGGGATCGATGCCAACGCCCTCGCGGACCACCTCGCCGGCGGCGGGACGCTGCCCGACTTCCCGGCCGCCGAGGCGATCCCGCCCGAGGACCTCCTGTCGATCGAATGCGAGGTCTTCATCCCGGCGGCGCTCGGCGGGATGATCCACGCCGACAACGCGGGCGACCTCAACTGCCGGGTCGTGATCGAGGGCGCCAACAGCCCCACCACGCCGAAGGCGGACGACATCCTCACCGATCGGGGCGTGTTCATCGTGCCCGACGTGATGGCCAACGCCGGCGGAGTCGTCGTGTCCTACTTCGAATGGGTCCAGAACCTCCAGCACTTCCGCTGGGACGAGCGCGAGGTCAATGACCGACTCGGCACGATCATGCGCCGGTCCTACCGCGAGTGCCTCGCGCGCGCCCACGAGGACGACGTGCCGATGCGCGTGGCGTGCTTCGAGCTGGGCATCGAGCGCGTGCTCGAGGCGGCGCGCCTCCGGGGCTACATCTAGGCACCTGGAAGAACGGCCGGTTAAGCGCGTGAGAGCGCCCGATGGGCGCTCTCACGGCGTCCTTGCCCTCCGAGGCAAGTCTGTGGTCGCACGAGCCACGGTCCCCGCCGGGGGGACCAGTGGTCATCGGCAATGGACGTTTCGACCGCGCGGACGCCGAGCTTCACTTCTCGGCGCCGGCTCTGGACGCGTGTTGCCGCGCTACTTGTCGAAGTCGAAGTCCCGCGGGGGCTTCTGCTCGAACCACAGGCGGTCGTGCTCGGGCGTTTCCTGCAGGAAGTCGGGCGTCTCCTCGAGCACGTCCTCGCCCTCGGCGGGCGCGGCTGCGCCCTCGGGCGGCGGTGACGGCGCCTCGGGATCGGGCCTGACGACGTCCGGGTCCGTCGGAGGCGGATCGGCCGCGGCGGGGGGCGCCTCGGGATCCGGGCGCAGCGCGTCGTCCTCGTCGGCGAAGAGGTCCTCGGCATCGAAGACCTGGGTGGCCTGATCCGTGGTGGGCTCGGCGGCGGGAGGTGCCGGTGCCGCCGGCTCGGCCGTGGGAGTCGCCTCTGGGGCCGCCGACCCGGGCTCGTCCACGTCGGGCGCAGCCTCGCCCCCGGCGTCGGGGGCCACGTCAGTGGCCGTCGCGCCGTCCCCGGCTTCGGCGCCGTCGCCGTCGTCCGCCGGTCGCGCGCCTTCGTCGCCGGTCATCGACTCGCGCACCTCGCGCACGGCGGGGCCGAGCGCCTCGCGCTCCTCGCGCGCGACGTCCTCGGGATCGGCGCCGCGGCGGCGCTTGAGATCCAGGTGCTCCTTGATGGCCTCGTCGAGGAGTCCCATCCGCGCACAGATACTAGTCAGCCGAGACGGTCTTGGGCGAGCGGGCTGGGGCTCGCTCGGTGCGGTTCTTGCCCCCGCGCTTGGCCTCATAGAGGGCGGCATCGGCGGCCGCGACGAGCTCCTGCTTGTTGGACGCGCAGTCGGGCAGCGCAGCCACGCCGAGGCTGGCCGTCACCTTGAGCGCGCCGCGGCCGTCCAGGCGCGGGATCTCGAGGGCCTCGATCCCCTCGCGCACGCGCTCGGCCAGGTTGAAGGCGCCGTCGAGATCGGTCTGCGGGAGCGCGACGGCCAGCTCCTCCCCGCCGTAGCGGGCGGGTTCGTCGATCTCGCGCGAGGTGTCTTCGAGTACGCGGGCAACCTCTCGCAGCACGAGGTCGCCCTGCTGATGCCCGTAGGTGTCGTTGATCTCCTTGAAGTCGTCGAGGTCGAGCATGAGCATGCCCAGACCCTGGTCGAAGCGCTTGGACCGCCCGACCTCGGTGTCGACGACCTCCTGGAAACGGCGGTGGTTGAAGAGCCCGGTCAGGTCATCGGTCATGGCCTGGCGCGCGACGAGCTCGTGGAGGTCGACGTTCTCCAGCGACACGCTGGCCTGCCGCCCGAGGTAGCTGAAGAGCTCGCGTTCGGCGTCGGAGAAGGGCCGGGACGCGCGCGCCACGGAGACGAGTCCGATGACGGCGTCCGGCGACTCGGCCTCCGTCAGGGGCATCGCCAGCGCACTGCTGCCCTCGATCGTGGCCTGCTCCTCACGGCGCGAGGCGAGCGCGGACGCCTCGGCCGCCTGGACCGCCTCCGCGAATCCGGCGACGTCACCCCGCGCCACCCGCTGCTGCAGCCGACCGTCCGGGTCGCGCACGCTGGCTCGACCGCAGTCGGCCGCCAGCGCGTCGAGCGCCGTGTCGACCACGATCTCGAGCAATCCCTCGCGGTCGAGGTTGGAGGCGAACGTCTCGCCGATGCGCCGGATCGACCCCTGCAGGCGTGCGCGCTCCTGACGCAGCTCCTCCAGACGGGTCTCGAGCTGCCGCGACATCTTGTTGAACTCGTCGCCGAGCGCGGCGAACTCGTCGTGGCCCTCAGTGGGCACGACCGTCGAGAAGTCCCCCCCGCCCAGGCGCCGGGCTGCCTCGAGGAACCGCTGGATCTGGCCCTGAAGCGCCCGCGAGACGGCGATCGCGAAGAGGGAAGCGAGCAGCAGGAAGCCGACGAGCACGGCGCCGACGATCAGGCGGCTCCGCGACACCGCCGACGCCGCGCGGCTGTTGTCGTAGAGAACGGACACCCGCACCGGCGCCGTCCCGAAGCCGGGGGCGTTGAACGAGGCGACGCGGTAGTCCGTGCCGCCGACGCTCACCGTGCCCACCCCCGGCAGCGGACGTGCCGGGGTCTTGCCGGTCGACGCGAGCGGGAGGCCGCCCTGGCGCAGGACCGCGTCGAGCGTCGTCACCTCGCGGATCCGATCGGCGTACGTGCGTGCCGTCGTCGTCGAGACCTCGAGCTCGCCCACGGGGGACCCGCCCCGGGCCAGCAGCTGGGTGCGCGCCGGCGCGATCGCGCTGCGCTCGCCGACGTCGGCGAGCGTCTGGCCGTTCGCGGCCGTCGTCCGCAGGCGTCGGAGATTGAACGTGGTCATGAGCGCCGCGGCGCGACGCTGCGCGGCCGCGGTGTCTCGGGCGCGCAGCGCGGCGGCGAGCCCCTGATCGGCGGCAACGCGCCGCAGCGCCGTGTCGGCCTCGTTCACCGCCTCTCGATAGACCCCACGGGCGGCCGCCTGGGCCTCGGCCACGCGAGCGTCGGTCTTGCCGGTCTCGTTGTCGGCGATCAGGACGAACACGAGCACGCCGACCGAGACCATCGGCACGACAACGATCGCGAGGAAGAACAGGGTGAGGCGGTTACGAAAGCTCATCCCTGGCAGGCAGCGTACTCACCGCCTCGCGCGGTGGTCGCAAGGCGACGCCCGGCTACACTTCGCCCTTCCCCGGGGCTATAGCTCAGTTGGGAGAGCGCCTGGATCGCACCCAGGAGGTCGGGGGTTCGAGTCCCCCTAGCTCCATCGCCGGAAGCCCCCGCATGAACATTGCCGTGGTTGCCATCACGTTCGCATAGCTCAGGCGCGAGCGTCGGCCGGATCGCGCACACGCTCCGGGGCTACGGCGCAGCGAAGACCCACACCCGGCGCCCACCGCTCTGGCAAGCGATCGACGGTTTCCTCCCCGTGCTGTCAAACGGGAGGTCATCGCACGCGAACCCATCAACCTGGTCATGGATGCGCGGGGCACCGTTCTCATTGCGATTGGCCCAGTCTCGCGCCACGCGGAGGGCCGCATTGCAGCTTGCCCCATAGGCACGGATGTCGCTGAAGTAGTAGTTGTGGGCTCCTCCCCGGCTCAGACTGCCGCAGTGCTGCCAATGGACCGCAGCCGGAGTCGCGCCTGCACTCGTGGCCGAGGTCGAGACTGAAGTTGTCACTGGGGCGCCCCGCGTGCCGGTAGCCGCCTGCTGAGTAACCGTCTGGGTGACTGTCGTGGTGCTCGCGCTGCCACAGCCGCTGGCCACGACAAGCGACACCAGCGCGCTGCCCCCAGATAACACCCAAAGTCGCGATGCGTGCACGGACTTCCTCGACCCGCCTACTCCCGCAGCCCCACGGCTTCGAGGGCTTCCTGTTTCGTCCTGTACTCCCAGCCTTCAACGACCAGGCCGTCGCGCAGCTTGTGGACGAAGACGTACGTGTCGCTGACGCCAGCGCCGCTGGCGCTTTCCTGTCCACGCGGCACCGCGCGCAGCACCGTCGAAGTGATCACGTAGTCGTCGGCGTCGATCAACTCCAGCACGTCGAACGTGACTTCGGAAAACGATTCCACGAACCCGAGAACGAGCCGCTCGTACGCATCGCGACCGACGTGCGGGCTCGGGTCGGGCTCGTCTGCGCGAGGGTGGTAGACGAGTTCCGGGTGAAAGATGGCGAAGTCTGGCTCACCGGGCCGGGCGTTCCACGCCGCGAAGACTGCCCGCACGATCTCCACGTTCTCCTGCGACATCGCCTACTCCCGGAGCCCCACGGCTTCGAGGGCCTCGGCCTTGTCTGCGTACTCAACTGTTCGCGCCCACTTGCGGTCCCGCAGGGTGATGACGTGCGCTAGCTCCATCTCCATCGGGACCTTGCTTCCGGCCCCATGACCGATGAAGCGAAGCCAGACGAACACCTTGTCACCGCTTGCCCTCGCCTCCACCGGCTCGGTCTTGAGATCGGGATATGCGTCGAGCCACGTGGCGAACTGTCGCGTGACGGCGTCGATCCCGCGGTGGATCCCGGTATCGGGATCCCTCGAATCGGTGTGGTACTCCCACTCGGGCTGGCCGAACCTCGCAATCACCTCGGGCAGCCTCTGTAGCCGCGCCTCCAGACCCCCGACATCGTCGTTGAACGCGGCGAACCCCTCCAGCACAGCCGTCACGTTCTCCTGCTCCACGTTCTCCTGCGACATCGCCCCCCAGTATCCCCGAGGGATCGAGGCCCGTGTTGCGGGCGCTACTCCCGCAGCTCCGCGGCTTCGAGGGCCTGCTCGCGGCTGAAGAACATCTCCAGTCGCGCCAGTTTCCCGCCCGGGACGTGATGGACGTAGAAGACCTCGAAGTCCATCTCGATTCCGCTCTCGCGCCCGCGGCCCCTGTGCCGCGTGACGCTCACGACCACGTCGTCGCTCACGTCGATGATGTCGAGGAGATCCAGGCGGAAGTCCTCCCACTGGGCGGGCCAGTCCTCCATAGCCTCGCGGATCGCGCCCGGGCCCTCGTAGGTCTTGGCATCGGGAACCTCGGGCGGCTGGATCATCACGACATCGGGCAGGGTCGACTCCTCCAGCAACGCGAGGTCGCCTCGCTCGATCGCCTCGAACCCGAGCCGTACGATCTCCACGTTCTCCTGCGACATCGCCCGCCCAGTATCCCGCGCGGACCTGACCAAGAGCAACACGATCACGGCGGTCGTCGCGGAGCCCGTGAAGGCCACCATGCCGGTGACCGTCCCGGGCGCGCACCCGGCCGTCTACTCGGCGAGCCCGGCCGTCTACTGGGCGAGCCCGGCTGTCGATCGTGCGAGCACGCCCGTTTGCGGCTCGTCCTGGCGAGCGTGCGCACGACCGCCGTCGCGGTGCCCGAAACGACCAACGGGACCGTGGTACTACCTGAGGTACTGAAGTGAGCGAACCTCAGGTGACCTCAGCGCACGGTACGTCGCGTGATGACAGCCAGTACACCTGAGCCGACGGCCCAACGCCGTTATCGCACCCAGGAGGTCGGGTGTTCGAGTCCCCCTAGCTCCTTCCATACTTGCTTGTTGTCGATACGCTTGCCGGCATGGCCCGGACCGTCTCGCCGCAGGTCCTAGATCAGTGGAAAGAGGTCTTCGACTGCTGGAACGGGGGCGACTTCGACGAGATGCTCGATCACTATGCGGAGGATGGGATCTTCGATGTCTCCGCCGTGTTCGTCGACGTCGCGCCGGCCCGAGGGCATGTGAACATCCGCCGCAGCTTCGACGCGCTGTACGAGAGCCTCGAGGGGCTCAGGATGGATCCGGTCGAGGTCTTGTCCCTCGACTCCGGGCGCTACGTCGCCCAGATGCGGCTATGGGGAAAGGGAAGGCGCAGTGGCGTGGAGGTCGACCAACGCTACGGGTACCTGTGCACGTTTCGGCTCGAGGATGGAAAGTGCCTCCGCGGCCAGATGTACCCCAACGTTGCATCAGCGTTGGCGATCGCGGGAGAAGCCGCAGTTTCAGGCTAGCGACCTGGCTTCTTACGTCGTGCGCTCGGATCGCGGCCGCCCTCACCCCGCGGCCTCCGCGCACGGCATCTCGGTATCGGGCTTGCGATACCGGCTGAGGAAGGCCCAGGTCGCCTTCGCCGCGCTCGGGCCCTTCGGGTCGGTGAAGTTCGCATACGCGGGATCCGTCGTTCCGCCCGACCAGAAGTGGCCCATGCCGTGGACGATCCAGCGCTCCGCGATGAGGCATCCGCTGGGGTCAAGGAAGCTCTTGACCGTGTAGGCGTAGCCGCCGGTGACTTTCCCGTCACGGCTCGACGTGGGGCTCAGCGAGATGGGGCTGTCCTGGCTGCGCGAGAGGACCATGTTGTCGGTGCGCAGTCCCTGCTCGAGCGCCTTGTCGTTGCACGAAGGCGGGAAGGCCAGGTCCTGGTCGCCGCTGATCACCATGAGTGGCACGACGCGGGCGTTCGATCCCATCGCGTTGTAGGCCAGCAGTGCGCTCGCCTGGACGGGGATGCCGGTTCCGGACGCAA
>DASYIJ010000066.1:0-7971 GCA_035997675.1 Solirubrobacteraceae bacterium | reverse complement strand
CAAGTGGTGCCCCTTCGACCAGACGGTGCTCGCCAACGAGCAGGTGATCGACGGCCGCTGCGAGCGCTGCGGCCACCTGGTCGAGGTCCGCCAGCTCGAGCAGTGGTTCTTCCGCATCACCGACTACGCGGACCGGCTGCTCGACGACCTCGACGCGATCGACTGGCCCGAGTACGTCAAGACGATGCAGCGCAACTGGATCGGCCGCTCCGAGGGCGCCGAGGTCGTGTTTCGGTGCGAGGAGCTGGAGATCGACTACCCGGTCTTCACCACTCGCCCGGACACGCTCTTCGGCGCGACGTTCTTCGTCATGGCGCCCGAGCATCCCGACCTGTTCCGCCTGGCCGAGGGCACGGAGCACGAGAGCGCGGTGCACGACTACGTCAACCGCGCGCTCAACGAGACGGCCGAGCAGCGCGGGGACACCGACCGGCCCAAGACGGGTGTTCCGCTCGGCCGCACCGTGACGAACCCGGTCAACGGCGAGCAGATACCCATGTACGTCGCCGACTACGTGCTCATGGAGTACGGGACGGGCGCGGTGATGGCGGTGCCCGCCCACGACCAGCGCGACCACGACTTCGCCCGCGCGTTCGACCTGCCGATCCGCCGCGTGGTGGAGCCCGCCGACGGGGAGGGACCCGACGACGCCGCGTTCGTCGAGCACACCGGCGACGAGCGCCTCGTCAACTCCGGCGAGTTCACGGGGCTGCCCGCTCCCGAGGGGATGGAGCGGATCGTCCGCTGGCTGGACCTCGAGGGCAAGGGGCAGGTGTCCATCAACTACCGGCTGCGCGACTGGCTGCTCTCGCGACAGCGCTACTGGGGCTGCCCGATACCGGTCATCTACTGCGAGCGCGACGGGATCGTGCCGGTGCCGGAGGCGGACCTGCCCGTCGAGCTTCCGGACATCGAGGACTACGCGCCCAAGGGCCGCTCGCCGCTGGCCGCCGCCGAGGACTGGGTGCGCGTGGAATGCCCGATCTGCGGCGGCGAGGCGCGGCGGGAGACCGACACGATGGACACGTTCGTGGACTCGTCCTGGTACTTCCTGCGCTACTGCGACCCGAACAACGACCACGCCGCCTGGGATCGCGAGGCCGTGGACATGTGGATGCCGGTGGACCAGTACATCGGCGGCGTGGAGCACGCGATCCTCCACCTGATGTACGCGCGGTTCTTCTGCAAGGCGCTGACCGACATGGGCCACCTCGACGTGCAGGAGCCGTTCGCGTCGCTCTTCACCCAAGGCATGGTCACGCGCTCCGGCGCGAAGATGTCCAAGTCGCGGGGCAACGTCGTCAGCCCGCAGGCGATCGTCGAGCGCTACGGCGCGGACACGGCCCGGGCCTACATCCTGTTCATCGGCCCGCCCGACCAGGACGTGGACTGGTCCGACGAGGGGTTGGAGGGGGTGCACCGGTTCCTCGGCCGGCTGTGGCGGATCGGGGCCGAGACCGCCGACGCGACCGAGCCAGCGCCGCCCGAGGACGACCCGCAGGGAGCCGACCTCGCCCTCATGCGCAAGGCCCACTGGGCGATCGCAAAGGTCACGACCGACATGGACGGGCGCTTCGCCTTCAACACGGCGATCGCGGCTGTGATGGAGCTGGTCAACGACTGCTCGCGCCTGCGCGCCACCGTCGACGCCGGCACGCTGCGGTTCGCGCTGGCCACCGCCGCCTCGTTGATCTTCCCGTTCGCCCCGCATGCCGGCGCGGACGTGTACGAGAAGCTGACGGGCGAGCGCGTGTGGGAGCAGCCGTGGCCCGCCGCGGACCCGCGCTATCTCGAGTCCGACACCTACACGCTGGTCTGCCAGGTGAACGGCAAGGTGCGCGACCGCGTCGACGCATCCGCGTCCGCGTCCGAGGACGAGCTGGCGGCGCTGTGCCGGGCGGCGCCGAACGTGCAGGTGCACGTGGACGGCAAGGAGGTCGTCAAGGAGGTCGTCGTGCCCGGCAAGCTGGTCAACGTCGTCGTGCGGTGAGCGGCGACGTCGTCCGCAGCGCGCTCGAGCAGTGGAATGCGCAGGACGAGCTGACCGAGGAGGCGTTCGCCGAGTTCGCCCGGCCCGACATGGTCATCGACATCACGGCGAACGTCCTCAACCCGGGCACGTTCGAGGGCTTCGACGGGTTCCTGCGCTTCGCAGACCAGGTCGGCGAGGCCTGGGCGGAGTTCCGCCTGGAGCCCGAGGAGGCGTTCGAACAGGGGGATCTGGTCGTGACGCTCGTGCGGGCCGTGGGAATCGGCCACGGCAGCGGCGTCGAGATCGAAGCCCCGATCGCGGTGGTATGCGAGATGCGCGACGGCAGGATCGCCTCGATCCGGGTCGAGCCGGATCGAGCGGCCGCGCTGCGGATCATCGGGCGGTAGGCTCGCCGCCGTGGCCGCTCCTCCGAGGGTCCCCATCGGCGCCGACGCCCCCGTCCTCGACGTGATGGCGACTATGCGGGCGATGCGGCGGCTGAAGCCCGATCCGGTGCCCGACGAGATGCTCGAGCAACTGGTGGAAGCCGCGACGTGGGCGCCCAGCGGCGGCAACGTCCAGGCGTTCTCCTTCGTGGTTGTCACCGATCGCGATCAGATGGCGAGGCTGGCCGAGCTATGGCGGGTCGTCTGCGACTTCTACCTCGCCTCGTTCGCCACCGTCACACCGGAGCACATGTCCCAGGCCCGCTACGACCGGCTCAAGGACGCGCTGCGCTTCCAGCGCGACCATTTCCACGAGACGCCCGCCCTGATCGTCGCCTGCTACGAGCTGTCGGTGTGGACCGCGCGGCTCCAGCGTCAGTGGCGCCAGTTCGCGGCGGCCATCCGCAAGCTCGGCGCACGCCGCGCCGCCACCCTGAGCGTCGGCCTGCCCGCGTTCAGCGCGCGCTCGGAGGCCGCCAGCGTGTATCCCGGCGTGCAGAACCTCCTGCTGGCCGCGCGGGCTCTCGGCCTGGGCGCGACGCTGACCACCTGGCACCTGGCGATCGAGCCCGAATTCAAGGCGGTCCTGGGGATCCCGCGCGGGGTGAAGACGTTCGCGGTCGTGCCGGTCGGCTGGCCGCGGGGGAACTTCGGCCCGGTCGTGCGCCGCCCGGCCGCCGAGGTCATCCACCGCGACCGCTGGTGAGCGGTGTGGCGGACCCGCCGCTGTACGTGTCGGTGATCGGGTCCGCGGAGGCCGGACCGGACGCGCTCGCGGACGCCGAGGCGGTGGGTCGGGAGCTCGCGCGGGCCGGCGCGATCGTCGTGTGCGGCGGCCGGGGCGGCGTGATGGAGGCGGCATGCCGCGGCGCCGCCGCCGAGGGCGGCGTGACCGTCGGGCTGCTGCCGAACGCCGACCGCGCCCACGCGAACCCGTTCCTCACCGTGGCGCTGCCCACCGGGATGGGCGAGCTGCGCAACGGGCTCGTCGCGCGGGCCGGCGATGCGGTGATCGCCATCGCGGGCGAGTTCGGCACGCTGTCGGAGATCGGGTTCGCGCTCAAGCTCGGACGGCCGGTGGTCGGGCTTCGTACGTGGGAGCTGGCGCGCGGCGGCCGGCCGGTACCCGCGATCGAGGAGGCCGGCGGGCCGGAGGACGCGGTCGCGCGAGCGCTGGCGCTGGCGCGCCGCTGATTCGTCACGACCGAGGCGCCCCGCGCGCGCGGCCGCGGCCTAGCCTCGGCGCGTGCCCGCGATCACGCGCCCGCAGCTAGCCGTCTACGCCGCCGCGGCGGTGGCGATCCTGCTGCTCGGGGCGCGTTACCTGGCGACGTCGGCGGGCGGCGCCGGCGCGGCGGGTGGCGCGACGGCCGCACGCGCGGCCGCGCCCAAGGCCTCGTCCGTCCGCGTCGAGGCGAGCGGGAACGGGTCCGCGGTCGTGCAGGTCGCGGGTGCGGTCCGCCGGCCGGGCGTCTACCGGCTGCGCGCCGACCGGCGGGTCGACGACGCGGTGCGCCAGGCCGGCGGGCCGACCGCGAGGGCCGACCTCGCCGGGGTGAACCTGGCCGCGAAGGTCAGCGATGGCCAGCAGGTCATCGTGCCGGCGGCGGGTGCGGGCGGCGGGACCGCCGCGGCCGGCGCGGCGCCCTCCGCCGGCTCGGCCACCGGAGTCGCGTCCGCGCCGGGCCAGAAGCTGAACCTCAACACCGCGGCGGCCGAGCAGCTCGACCAGCTCGACGGGGTGGGGCCCGCGACGGCGCAGAAGATCGTCGCCTACCGGCAAGCCCACGGGGGCTTTCGCTCGGTGTCCGAGCTCGACCAGGTCCCCGGCATCGGCGAGAAGAAGCTGGCGGCGCTGAAGGACCGGCTCCGCGTGTGAGCGTCGTCGCGGCGGCGGTCCGAGCCGCGTCCGCGCATCCGCGCCACCTCCTGCTCGGCGGCGTCGTCACGGGTCTCGTGGCGGGGCCGGTGGCGCGCGAGCTCGCGGCGGCGGCCGCGGCGCTCGTCGGCCTCGCCCTGGTTCGCCGGCCGGGGCTCGCCCTCGCGGCGACAGCGGCGGTGCTGGGCGGCGCGCTCGTGGCGGACGCGCGGCTACAGGCGCTCGACCGTACGGCGCTGCGGCCCTCCCTGGGCCATGTGGTGGACGTGCGGGCCGATCTCCTCGAGGCACCGCGGCGCGCCGCGAGCGGCAGCGTGTCGGCCCGCGCGCGCCTCACGAGCGGTCGAGGCCGCGGCGAGCAGATCGTCGTGCGCGTGACCAAGCCGCGATTCGGGGCGTCGACGCGCTGGCCGGCGCTGGCCGTCGGGGCCGGCTTCTCCGCCCGTGGACGGCTGGTGGCACTGCGGCCCGTCGACGACTTCCAGCGACGCCGCGGCGCGCACGCGGTGCTCCTGGCGCGAGCGATTCGCGCGACCGGCGGGTGGCGCGGCGGGGTCGCGGGAGCGCTGGATGGCGCGCGCTCCCGCGCCGAGGCGGGCGTCGCCGCCGGCCTGCGCCCCGGTGAGGCGGCGCTGGCGCGCGGGATGGTGCTGGGGGAGGACGAGCGGCTCGCCGAACCGGTCCGCGACGACTTCCGCCGCTCCGGCCTCGCGCATCTACTCGCCGCGTCGGGCCAGAACGTGATGCTGCTCGCCGCGCTCGCACTGCCGCTCCTTGCGGCCCTCGGCCTCGGGCTGCGGGCCCGGCTGACCGGGGCGATGGCGCTCGTCGCCGCCTACGTACCGCTCGCCGGCGCCGGCCCGTCGATCCAGCGTGCGGGCGTGATGGGTGCCGCGGGTCTGCTCGCCGCGCTGGCCGGCCGGCCCTCCTCGCGCGTCTACGCGCTGCTGCTCGCGGCGGCGCTGACGCTCGTCCTCAATCCCCGCGCGGCCGGCGACCCGGGGTGGCAGCTCTCGTTCGCCGCGGTCGTCGCCATCCTTGCGCTGTCCGGTCACATCCGTGACGCGCTCGTCGCCCGCCGGATCCCCGGGCCCGTGGCGGATGCCGGCGCGATCACCGCGGCCGCGACGCTGGGCACGGCGCCGCTCCTCGCGTTCCACTTCGGGCGGGTGTCGCTGGCCTCGCTCCCCGCCAACCTGCTCGCCGCGCCCGCCGTCGCGCCGATCATGTGGCTGGGCATGATCGCGGCGGCGCTCGGGCAGGTCGCGCCGGCGCTGGCCGTTCCCGTCAACGCGTTGGCCGCCGTCCCGCTGGCCTATCTGCAGTGGCTGGCTCACGCGGCGGCGAGCGCGCCCGCGGCCGCGGTGGACCTGCGGCTCGGCTCGCCGGCGGCGGTCGCGGCGGCCTACGGCGGGCTGATGGGGGCGGCGGTCCTGCTCGCGCGTCGCCGGCGCCTTCGGCGCGCTCGACCCGCCATGCTCGGCCTGGGCGCCGCCGCGCTGGCGTCGATCGCGCTCGCCATATGGATCGGCACCCCCGGCGGAGCTCCGGGTCCGCCGCCGCCGGGGCAGCTGCGCCTGTCGTTCCTCGACGTGGGGCAGGGCGACGCGACGCTCGTCCAGCACGCGGGCGCCGCCGTCCTCGTCGACACGGGGCCGCCGGACGGCCCGATCCTCGCGCGGCTGCGCGCCGCCGGAGTCCGCTCGCTCGACGTCCTCGTCGTCACGCACGCACAGGCCGACCACGAGGGCGGCGCCGGCGCGGTGCTGTCGCGCTACCCGGTCCGCCTGCTCGTGGACGGCGGCGACGGCGCCGCCACGCCCGCGCACCGTGCCATCGGCGCGGCCGCCGCACGGCGCGGCGTGCGGGTCGTGGCTCCGGATGCGGGCCAGCGCGTCCGCGCCGGCCCGATCCGGCTCGACGTCCTGTGGCCGCACGCCGAGGCGGCCGAGCGCCACGCCGGCCAGGATCCCAACCGGCGCGCGATCGTCGCGCGTCTGGTCGACGGCTCCTTCACCGCCTTCCTGCCCGCGGATGCCGCGAGCGACGTGTTCGGCTCGCTCGACCTCGAGCCGGTCACCGCGCTCAAGGTCGCCCACCACGGGAGCGCGGATGCCGGGCTGGCGGAGGCGCTCGCGCGACTGCGTCCGCAGGTCGCGGCCATCGAGGTCGGCCGCCATAACCCCTACGGGCACCCCACGGCCCAGGCGCTCGGTGCGCTGCACGCCGTGCCGCGGATCTACCGGACCGATCGCGACGGCACGGTGCGGGTCACCGTGGAGCACGGCCGCGTGACCGTCACGACCGACGGCTAAGCTCGACCGGTGCCGTCCTTCAAGCCCGCCTACCTGATCCACGGCGACGACCACGGCCGCATCGCCGAGCGCCGGGCCCGCCTGCGGGCCGTCGCCGAGCGCGAGAGCGGGGCCGGGGGCCTGCAGGTGCTCGAGGGCGACGCCGCCACGCCCGAGGCCGCGGCCGCCGCGCTCTCGGCCATGACGCTCACTCCCGGCCGGCGCTTCATCGTCGTGGACGGCGTCGAGCGCTGGAAGGACGGGCAGCTTGAGCTCGTCGAGCAGGCCCTCGCCGCCGGGCCGCCCGACACGACGATCGCGTTCTTCGCCCGTGAGGACAACCGCGCGAGCGCGCCAGCACGGCTGGTCGCCGCCGTCACCAAGGCGGGCGGGGACGTGGCGGCCGAGCGCAACGTCAAACCGTGGGAACTGCCGAAATGGGTGGCCGCGCAGGCACGCGAGCTGGGGCTCGAGCTCGACCCGGGCGCGGCCGGCGCGCTGGTGGCACAGGTCGGCGACCGCCAGCAGCGCCTGTTGCGCGAGCTGGAGATGCTGCGCATCGAGTTGGGGGCGGGGGCCCGCCTCGACGCCGACGCGATCGACCGCCTCACCGCCCGGTCGGCCGAGCGGCGCGCATGGACGCTCGCCGACGAGCTGGTCGGGCGCGACGCCCCGGCCGCACTGCGCACCTACCTGGGCCTGACGGCGCAGGGCGAACGCCTGGAGAGCCTCATCTACCAGATCAACCGCCGCCTGCGCCAGGCTCTCGACGCGGCGCAGCGGCTCGAGGACGGCGAGTCGCCGGCGCAGGTCAAGAAGTCGCTGCGCCTGCCGTCGAAGGCCGCGGACCGGCTGCTCGCCGACGTGCGCAACACGGACCTCGACGCGCTGCGCGAGGCGATCGGCTCCATGGCCGATCTGGAGCTCGACGCCCGCGGGTTTCGCGAGGCCCCGCGCGAGACGTCGGCCGTGCGAGCGATGCTGCGCATCGCCGCCTGAGCTCAGTCCCCTCGCTCGACCTCTCGCGCCGGCGGCGGGCCCAGGTCGCGCTCGGCCGCCGTCGGTCCCACGTCGACGATCCGTCCGAGGCTCGCGCCGACGCGGTCGTAGTAGCGCAGCACGTAGGTGCGGTAGAAGATCGCCGCCGTGTCCTTGGCGATCAGCAGCGCGTCGCCGATCCCGACGCGCGGGAACGGCCGCTCCTGCGTGACCACCACCGGGACCTCGACGATCCGGAAGCCGAGCCGGTGGGCGTTGACGAGCGCCTCGAGGTCGTGGGCGAAGCGCTTGACCAGGAGACGCGGGACGACGAGCTCGAGCACCTCGCGCCGGTACAGCTTCAGGCCCGTCTGGGTGTCGTGCACCGGCAGGCGAAAGAGC
>DASYIJ010000047.1:0-10134 GCA_035997675.1 Solirubrobacteraceae bacterium | reverse complement strand
GCGCACGCCCCCGTGCTCGCCGAGCTCGAGACCGGCCTGCTTGGCGAGCATGGTGTCGGGAACGGCGCCGGCGCCGATCACCACGGCGCCGGCCGGCAGCTCCCGCCCGCGCTCGGTCACCACCTTCGTGACGCGGTCGCCGTCGCCCTCGAAGCGGGCGAGCCCGTCGCCGCCCACGACCTCGATGTCGTGCTCCTCCAGCACGCTCTGGAAGTAGCGCCCCGCCTGCACGCCGAACGAGCGCTCGTGGGTCACGTCCTCCTGCATGAGGATCGTGACCCGGCGCCCGAGCAGCGTGAGCGACGCAGCCACCTCGGTGCCGATGTAGGAGCCGCCGACGACGACCACGCGCTCCCCGCCCTTCGTATCCGCGCGGATGGTGTCGGCGTTGCCGAGCGCCCGCAGGTAGTGGATGCCGTCGAGCCCGACGCCCTCGACGCGCAGCAGCCGGACGTTGGCGCCGGTGGCGATCAGCGCCTTGTCGAACGAGACCTCCTCCTGCGTGGAGAGCACGGCGACCCGATCCTCGAGGTCGAGCTTGAGGACGCTGGTGCGGGTCTGGAGCTCGATCGACTGCTCCTCCCACCACTCGTCGGGCCGGAACAGCGTGTCCTGCAGGCTCTCTTTGCCCTGGAGGTAGCCCTTCGAGCACGGCGGCCGGTTGTAGGGCGGGTGCGGCTCGCGTCCCACCAGCAGGATCGAGCCGTCGGCGCCCTCCTCCCGCAGCCAGCGGGCACAGTTCGCCGACGCCATGCCGCCGCCGACGAGCAGGAAGTCGACGTGGCGGTCAGCCACCGGGCCGGCTGCCGTTGGGCGCGAAGCGCGCGGTGATGTCGTCCTCGAGCCCGGGGTCGAGCACCACGAGGACCTCGTCGCCGGCCTCGATCACCGTCTCGCTCTGGGGGACGAATCCGCCGCCCTCGCGCAGCACGGAGATGATCAGGCTGCCGTCGGGCATCGCGATGTCGCCCACGCGCTCGCCGGCGACCGGCGAGTCCGGGTTGACGATCAGCTCGATGATCTCGAGCCGGTCGCCCGCCAGGTCGAGCAGGTGGACGAGCCCGTATTGCGGTACCTCGTGCTCGATCAGGCGCAGGATCAGGTCGGTCGCCGAGACGGCCGGCTCGATGCCGAGCTCCTTGAAGTGGTCGAGGTTGCGCGGGTTGTTGACGCGGGCGACGATCCGCTCGACGTCGTACTTGTCGCGCGCCATCTGGCAGATGAGGATGTTGTCCTCGTCGTCGCCGGTCACCGCGATCACGAGGTCGGCGCGCTGGATCCCCGCCCGCTCCAGCACCCACAGCTCGCTGGCGTCGCCGTACTGGACGGCGTGCTCGAGCTCCTGCTCGACCACCAGGTAGCGGCGCCGGTCGTTCTCGAGCAGCGTGACCTCGTGGCCCTTGTCGATGAGCTCGCGCGCGAGGTTCCAGCCGACCTTGCCGGCCCCGGCGATGATCACGTACAAGGCCGGCTCCTCACGTCAGCGCCGTCACGGCCTGCTCGAGCATGTCGATCGCCACGGCCGTGGGGCAGATCGTCGACAGGCCCTGCTCGCGGTACCACTCGGCGCGGCGCGGGTCGAGCACGCGCACGATCACACCGTCGATGCCATAGCGCCGCCGCGCGATCTGGGCCACCACAAGGTTGGTGTTGTCGCCGTCGGTGCACACGATGACGGTGTCCGCCTCTGTGATGCCGGCCTCCGTGAGCGCGTCGATCTCCAGCGCCGTCCCGACAGTGAAGCGCCCGCCGGCCTCCTCCCACGAGGTGTCGAGCTCGTTGTCCAGGCGCTCGTGCGAGAGCGGATCCTCATCGAGTACGGAGACATCGTGACCCTCGGCAAGCGCCCATTTGGCGACCGTCGACCCAACCCGGCCGGCCCCCACGACGAGGATGAACATGCGCGGACTCTAGTGGTTCGGCCGCGAGACCACTATCGCCCGGCGGCGTCGGTTTCCGCGGTGGCGGGCGGGGTCGCCGGGACCGGCGCGTCTGCCGGCGGCGCCGTGAGAATCACGCGGCACGGCGCCTTGCCGACCACGTAGCGGGTGACGTCGCCGACGAAGTTGTCCAGCGGCCCGCCGCGTCCGCCGAGCAATGCGCCGCCGCGAATCCGCGAGGGCTCCTCGGCGGCCAGCACGATCGCCTCGACGCCGCGCCGCCGGGCCTCGTCGACGATCGCCTGGCCGGCGCGCCGCGCCCGCACCGTGGCGGTCGCGACCTCGACGCCCTCGTACTCCTCCCCCACCGCCTTGGCCCGCGAGAGCGCGCGCCGGGCCTCCTGCAGGCGGCTTTCGGGCAGCGCGGCGTCGATCGGCAGGGACATCGGCACCTCGAAGATCCACAGCGCCTCGATCACGGCGCGGTCGCCGTCCTCGTCCTCCTCGCCGCCGGCGAGCCGGCCGGCCGTCTGCACGATGTCGTCGTCCAGCGGGGTGCCCAGGAGCGGCACCAGGATCGAGCCGTACTCGGTGTCCACGGGCTCGCGCGTCAGCGCCGTCGCCGGGACCGTGACGCGCTTGAAGACGGACTTGCCCTCGGTCCGGCGGTAGACGAGGTAGAGGACGAGACCGCCGACCATCCAGGCCGAGCCGAAGTAGCGGGCCGGCCCATGGGTGATGACGGTGCCGACCCATCCGGCGGCGGCGAGGAAGGCGCCGAGCACGGCCGGGAGCGGGAGCAGCCCGCCGCGTACGCGCACCGAGAGTGGCATCCGGTACGGGCGGTCGCGGTCGGGTTCCCGGTAGCGGAGCACGATCACGGACAGGTGGGCGAGGGTCAGCGCGATCATCAGACCGAAGGCGTACACGCCGAGCAGGAAGTCGATGCTCTCCGGCAGCACGAGCACCGAGGCGAGCACGGCGGCGATCCCGATCGCGACCACCGGCGTCGAGCGCTTCGGGTGCAGGCGCCCCACGAGACTGGGGATCTGGCGGTTCGTGGCGAGCGAGTAGGACAGTCGCGAGAGGCCGAGCATCGCCCCGTTCGCCGCGATCACGAGCAGCAGCGCGCCGACGCCGCCGACGGCGTAGCGCAGCACCTCGGGAAGGCTCGTGCCGGGCTCGTAGGCGGAGACGACGCCGAGCAGCGGGGCCTTCTCGTACCGGCCGCCGAGCGCGGTGTGTCCGTGGCTCACGGGGAGAGCGGCGAGGGCCACGAAGGACACGCCGACGTAGAGGAAGAGCACGGTCGCCGTGCGCGCGCCCACCAGCCGCCGCAGCCCGCGGCGCGAGATGCGCACCTCCCCCGCGAGGCCGGAGGACGCCTCCAGGCCGGTGCAGGCGGCGGCGGCGGCGATCGTGAGGGCGAACACCACGTTCTTCCAGGTGGGCGACGTCCCCAGGTCGATGGGGTTGAGCACCTTGGACAGGTTGAACACCAACACCAGGCCCAGGACGACGACGGTGATCTGGAGCACGAGGTCCACGACCGCCACGCTGACCAGCCGCCGCAGGCGCTCGGCGGTCAGGCCCATGACGTTGGCGACGGCGACGGCGACGATGATGGCGATCGCGACGACCGCCTCCACCGTGCCGTGCGCGAGCGGCGACCAGAACGCGCCCAGGTAGTTCGCCGCCGTGATGGCGGCGATGGCCATCAGGATCACGTAATCGAGCAGGATCGCCCAGCCGGCCACGAAGCTCCACAGCTCGTTGAACGCGTAGCGGGCGAAGACCGTCGAGCCCGCGCGCTCCTGGTGCAGCGAGGCGCCCTCGACGTAGGTGAGGACGGCCAGCACGAAGAACACGGCGGCGGCGGCGAACACGAACGGGGTGACCCCGAGGGCGTGGTCCGCCACGACGCCGAGCGCGTAGTACAGCGCGGCGGCGACGGTCGTGTACGCGACCGAGAACAGCGCCGGCGAGCCGAGCGTGCGCCGGAACGCCGCCTCGGTGACGTGCTGGAACGCCGCCCGCGAGGAGGCCCGGTCGCGGTCAGGCATCCGGGGAGCGTGACTGAAGGTAGAGGCGGCCGGCGCCGAGCGCGACGAACATCGCGCCGAGCAGGAACCCGAGCCCGCCTCCGCCGCCCGCGATGACGGTGCGCACGATGATCGCGACGCCGATCCCGATCAGCGTCAACGACAGGATCCGGGTGGCGGCGCGGTGGGCCTGGCGCGGCGTCGGCATGGCTGCCGAGAGCTTAGGGCGCGCGCCCGCGGCCCGGGGCGCAACCGTGCGGCGCGGTTAGGCGGTGGCCAGCTCCGGCGGCTGCGGGCTCGTCGCCGGTGAGGATTCGATGATCACGCGGCAGGGGCGCTCGGTGAGCACGGTCTCCATCGCCTTGTCGAACAGCGCGCTGCCGGACCCGCGCCGGGCCAGCGGCATCACGATCGCGCGGGCGCGCATCTCGCGTGCCTCCTCCACGATCCGGCGCCCCGCCTGGCCGGCGCGGACCTTCTCCCAATGCCCGGACACGCGCCGGCCGCCCTGCACCCTCGCCTGCTCGATCACCGACTGCGCGGCCCGCTCCTGCTCGGGCAGCTCGGCCCCGATGGGACTGGTGTTGGGAACGGTGATCGTGACGAGCACGTGGATGCCGCGGCGCCGCTTGGCCGCGAGCTTCGCTGCGGTGGCCACGGCCTCGCGCGAGTACGTGCGTTCGTCGGGGAACGCCACCAGGATCGATTCGTACTCGGCCTCGTGCTCCACCACCGGCCTGGGGACGGCGACCTTCAGGGTGCTCACCAGGTCCAGGCCCTGGCGGCGGCGGTAGACGACGTACACGCCGACGCCGGCCGCAAGCCATCCGACTCCGGCCAGCGCGACGGCGCCGTGCAGCAGCGTCACGGTCAGGAAGGCGATTCCGGTGCCGAGCCCGCCGAACACGGCGAACAGCGGCAGGTCCCAGCCGGCGACGCGGAGCACCCCCGGCCCGCGGTAGGGCCGGCGCCGATCGGGCTCCCGTCTTCGCAGCCGGATGACCGCGAGGTGCGCGATCGTGAACGAGAGCATCGCCCCGAACGCGTAGAGGTTGCCGAGGAACTCCGCCTGGCCGGGCACCAGGGTCACGCACGCCACGACCCCGAAGAGCAGGATCCCGATCCACGGCGTGCGGTAGCGCGGGTGCAACCGGCGCAACCGATCCGGGAGCTGGCGGTGCAGCCCCATCGAGTACACGAGCCGCGACACGCCGATGATCCCGGCGTTGGTGGCGATGATGAGGATCGTCGCGGCCAGCAGGCCGACGTAGATCTCCCCCACGTGCTGGAGCGGCCCCAGCCCGAGCGACTTGACGACCCCGAGGATCGGGTCGCCGGCGAACCCGCCCTTGTCCTCCGGAACCCCCAGCTTGGTCACGTAGTGCCCGTCGGGCTGCTTGGTGACCGGAAGGGCGGACAGCGCGACGGCCGGCAGCGCGGCGTAGATCGTGAAGACGGCGATCACCACCCGGTTGATGGCGCGCGGGATCGTCGTCTCCTGGTCGCGCGCCTCCTCGGCCATGTTGGAGATCGTCTCGATCCCGGTGTAGGCGATCATCCCGATCGGGATCGCGATCAGGAAGTCGTGCCATGTGGGCGCGATGCCGAGATGGACGTTGTCGATCAGCGTCTCCGGTGAGAACACCAGCACGCCGCCGATCACCACAAGCAGCACCTGCGTCATGAAGTCGGTGAGGGCGAGCGCGATGTTGAGCCCGGCGGCCTCCTTGACGCCCACGACGTTGACCGCGCACAGCACGGCGATCACGCCGATGCCGAAGAGGATGTCGCCCGGCGAGGTGCGCAGGGAGTCCCAGAAGAGCCCGCCGATGTAATGCGGCACGAAGAACGCCGAGATGGCGATCGTGATCGTGTAGTTGAGCATCTGCCCCCAGGCGGCGAAGAACGACCAGAACTCGTTGAACGCGTGGCGCGCGAACGACGATGACCCGCCGGCCTCGGGGTACATCGACGTGGCCTCGGAGTAGGTGGCCGCGGTCAGGTAGAAGATCACGCCCGTGATCACGAAGACCACGGGAGTCAGGCCGAGCGCAAAGGAGGCGACCAGGCCCAGCGCGTAGTAGATCGACGAGCCGACGTTGCCGTAGGCGGTCGAGAACAGCGCGTTGACCCCCAGCACCCGCTGCAGGCCCTCGAGGCGGCGTTCGGCCATGGCCGCGCAGTCTAGATATGCGGCGGCGGCGTCAGGACAGGGTGGCGTCGACGATCTGCATACGGTCGCCACCGCTGTTCTTTCCGCGGTACATCGCCTTGTCGGCGCAGCGGAACACGTCGCCGATCCGCAGCCCGGGGATCTTCACCAGGGCGATGCCGACGCTGACCGATGCCGTGCCTCCGTTCGAGTCCGGCATGATCTCGTGCTCTCGGATGCCCGCGATGATCTCGCCCGCCACCGTGCGGGCCGCCGCCTCGTTCGCCTGCGGGAGCAGGACCCCGAACTCGTCGCCCCCGAGGCGGCCGGCGATGTCGGTCGTCCGCAGTCGCTTGCGCAGTCCCACGGACACCGCTCTCAGCACCGCGTCGCCCGCCTGGTGCCCGTGGAGGTCGTTGACGCTCTTGAGGCTGTCAACGTCGAGCACGAGCATCGCGCACGGCGTGCGGTAGCGCGACGCCAGGCGCAGCTCGCGCTCGAGCTCGCGCTCGAACGCGCTGCGGTTGAGCAGACCGGTCAGGGCATCGTGATCCGCTCGACGGCGCAGGTCCAGCTCGAGCCGGCGCCGGTCGGTGATGTCGACGAACGAGACCACGCAGCCCACGAGGGCCCCCGCCTCGATGATGGTCGCCAGCGCGTAGCTGAGCGCGACCCTCCGACCCCCGGCCGGCTCGGTGTAGTCCCACTGCCCGGACCCAGGCCGCAGCGCCCCGAACGCTCGCTCGAGCCGGACGCGGCTGTCGCCGGTCACCTCGGTGTCGGACTGCCCGTCGACGAAAACGTCGATGAGCTGCTTTCCGCGCAGGTCCGTGTCGGATCGGCCCAGCAGGCGTGCCGCGGCCAGGTTCACGACGTCGATTGCCCCCTCCCGATCGAGGCGACAGATTCCCACCGGCGCGGTGTCCAGGATCGACTGGCGCTTGTCGGCAAGCGTCAGCAGCGCGCGTTCGCTGCGCTCGCGCACGGTCACGTCGCGGACGATCCAGCGTATGCCCACCAGCTCGCTGCGGCTGTCGCGGGCCGCCGACGCGCTGACCGACACGGCGATCGCGCTGCCGTCCCTGGGCACGATGTGAAGCGACCAGTCGGCGACGTGCGTGGCCGAGCCGAACTCGTTGATGAGGGCCCGCAGGTCCGGGCGATCGTCGCCGTCGACGAAGGTCGTCAGAGGTTTGCCGAGGAGAAAGCGCGGCTCCACGCCGACGAGATCGGCGGCCGCCCGGTTGACCTCGCGAATGACCCCCAGCGGATTCGTGACGAGGTAGGCGTCGGGCGCGAGCTGGAACAGCTCCTCGTAGCGGCGCCGCTGGTTGTCGAGCTCCGCCCGGGCGTGCAGCAGCTCCTCGTGCTGGAGCCGCAGCTCCTCCTCGGCGACGTAGAGCTCCTCGATCGCCGCGCGGAGGTTCTCGGTGCCCTTGTCGAAGCCGGTCGATCCGGCTTGGCCGCCGCGCTCGCGTTCGATCAAAGCGAGCTGCGAACGCATACGACCGACCTGGAGGTCTAGGTTGTTCTCCGGCTGGTCCGACAGATCGATCACGCCCCTCGGATGGCCAGAGTAGCGTCGCTGTCGCCATCGACCAAATCCTGGCGTCGAAAGGCGTGCATCAGTCGACGTCGGCCGGCTTTGTGTCGAGCAGCACGATCACGCCGCCCACGCCCTTGGAGCTCTCCAGGGGCCGGCACGTCACCCGTAGGTCGACCGCGCGACCGCGCCGGTTCACCGCCGAGAGGTCGACGGGGGCGGTCACGGCACCGTCGGAGAGACACCCGCGTACCGTGGCCTCGAGGTCATCCAAGGGCAGCCCGATGTCCAGCTCGAGGAGAGGTTGGCCGCTCACCTCGTCGGCCCGTAGGCCCCACATCTCCTCGGACTGCCGGTTCCACAGCTGCACGGTCAGGTCGCGGTCGACGACGATCACTCCCGAGGGCAGGGTGGCGAGGATGCCCTCGAGGAAGGTGTTGACGGAGACGGCTTCGAGCGTGCGCTCACGCAACTGCTCGTTGACGGTGGCCAGCTCCTCGTTGGTCGACTGCAGCTCCTCGTTGGTCGTCTCCAGCTCCTCGTTGGTCGACTGCAGCTCCTCGTTGGTCGTCTCCAGCTCCTCCGAGGTGGTCTGCAGCTCCTCGAGGGCGGTCTCGGTCTGGCTCTTCAGGCTCGCGAGCTCCCGCTCGAGGTCGGCGAACCTGGAGACGTCCACGAAGACGATGCTGATGCCCTCCAGGTTGCCGTCGGCGATCAGCGGCGCGAGGCGGACCACGAGCCGGCGCGCCTCCTCGGTCGGCGTGGTCCACTCGACCTCGCCCAGCTCGATCGACTGCGGATGGCGCTTGACCTCCTCGATCGCCGCCCGCAGCTCGACCGGACGGTAGGAGAGGCGGAGATCGTGCAGCGGGCGACCGATGTCCTTGACGCCGACACCGAACAGCGTCCGGGCCTCCTGGTTGATCGCGATGACGTGGTCGCCGGCGTCGATCAGGACCTGGGCCACGGGAACGATGTCGGCGGCCGCGTCGCGCACGAGCTCGCCCATCGCGGCGGAGGAGTCGGGCCCCGGTTCCCGCACCTCGTCGCGCTCCCGCGGCCGTCCGGCCCCGATCTTGACGAAGAGGCGGTGCTCGTGGTCGAGGGGACTGAACAGATCCCCGTGCCGGGTCAGCATCTCCGACTTCCCCAGGAACATGATCCCGGACGGGTTCAGCGCGAAGTGGAATCGGCCGAGGATTCGCTCCTGGGTCTCGGCGTGAAAGTACATGAGGGTGTTCCGGCACAGCAGCAGGTCGATGCGCGAGATCGGAGCGTCCTGGACCAGATCGTTGCGCCCGAAGATGACCGAGCCCCGAAGGTTCTTGCGGAACACGCACCGGCCGTTCTCGGTGGTGAAGTAGCGCTCGCGCAGGACCTCCGGCACGTCGGCGACCTCCTTCTCGTCGTAGGAGCCGTGGCGCGCCTGGGTGAGAGCCTCCTCGTCGACGTCGGTCGCGTAGATCTTCACCCGCGACGTGTATTCCTCGAGCCCGAGCGCCTCGGCCAGGACCATGGCCACGCTGTAGGCCTCCTGGCCCGCGGCGCACCCGGCCGACCACACGCGGATCGGATCGTCCGACCCCTTCGCCTCGAGGATGCGCGGCACCGCCTCGGACTCCAGACGGTCCCACGGCTCCCGGTCGCGGAAGAACCCGGTGACGTTGATGAGGATGGTGTTGAAGAGGGCCTCGAACTCGTCGGGGTGCACCTCGAGATAGTCGATGTACTCGCTGTATCCCTCGACCCCCACCTCGTGCATGCGCTTGGTGATGCGCCGCGCCACGCTGCCGGGCTTGTAGCCGGTGAAGTCGAAGGCGCGGGTGCGCGCGAGGTAATCCAGCAACGCGTCGAAGCCCGCCTGGTCGTTCATCCGACACCGCCCCTGCGCTCGTCCACCAGGGAAGTAAGTGCCTGGGCGATCTGGTCGAGGGGCAGGACAAAGTCGACCGCGCCCGCTTCGATCGCGGCGCCCGGCATGCCGAAGAAGTCGGACGTCTCCTCGTCCTGGGCGATCACGGTGCCGCCCCGGCGCTTGATCGCCTCCACGCCGAGCGATCCGTCCGAGCCGGTGCCCGTGAGCACGACGCCGATCACGCGCCTCCCGAAGCTCGCCGCCCCCGATTCGAACAGCAGGTCCGCCGATGGCCGCACGAAGTGCACGAGCTCGGTGCGAGTCAGCGTCAGCGTGCCGTCGGCGTCGACGAGCAGATGGTGGTCGGGGGGCGCGACGTGCACCACGCCGGGCCGGAAGTTCTGGCCGTCGGCCGCCTGGATGACCGGGAGCGCGCATTTCCTGCCCAGGATCTCGGCCAGCATGCTGCGGTGGTGGGGCTCGATGTGCTGCACGATCGCAACGCTCGCCGGGAACCCGGCGGGCAGCTCGGAGAGCACGGACGTCAGGGCGCTGAGACCCCCCGCGGACGCCGCCACCAGGACGGCATCCGTGACGATCTCATCACGCTGTCCATTCCCGGACGCCTCCACATGCTCACGGTAGACGATGCGCGCCGAAGA
>DASYIJ010000022.1:0-8551 GCA_035997675.1 Solirubrobacteraceae bacterium | reverse complement strand
ACTTGCCGTTCTGCTTCGCCCACTCGTCCGAGGAGAGCACGAGCGCTCCGCCGCCGTCGTTGACGCCGGGCGCGTTGCCCGCCGTGTGCGTGCCGTCCTTCATGAAGATGGGCGGGAGCTTGGACAGCGCCTCGAGGCTGGTCTCACGCCGCGGGCCCTCGTCGACCTCGACGACCGTGTCGCCCTTCTTCCCCTTGACGGTCACCGGGACGATCTCCTCGGGCAGGCGGCCCTCGTCCGTGGCCTTGAGCGCCAGCTCGTGGGAGCGCAGCGCCCACCGGTCCATGTCGGCCCGGGTCATCTCCAGCTCGGCGGCGACCTCGGAGGCCTCCTGCGCCATGTGCTTGCCGGAGAACGGATTGGTCAGGCCGTCGTTGATCATCGCGTCGATCGCCTTGCCGTCCCCCATGCGGAAGCCGAAGCGCGCCTCCTTGAGCAGATAGGGCGCCTTCGACATCGACTCCATCCCGCCGCCGACGGCGATCTCGACCTCGCCGGCCCGCACGGCGTTGTCGATCAGCCCGGCGGCGCGGATGCCCGACGCACACACCTTGTTGATCGTCTCGGAGGGGACCTCCTGGGGGATGCCGGCCTTGATCTGCGCCTGCCGCGACGGGATCTGGCCCTGCCCGGCCTGGAGCACCTGGCCCATGACGACGTGCTCGACCTGCTCGGGTTCCACCTGCGCGCGCTCGAGAGCCGCGGCGATGGCGGTGCCGCCGAGATCGGTGGCGTCGAGGCTGGACAGGCCCCCGCCGAGCTTGCCGATCGGCGTGCGGGCGGCGGACAGGATCACGGTGCTTGGCATCGGTGGTATCGGTCTCCCGGTTCGCGGACGAGGGCGATGAAGTGTAGGAGACGGCGGTATCGTGCCCGCCGCCGATGGAAGTGCGCGCCACCACCGAACCGCCGCTGCAGACGGGTGCCGACACGGTCTGCGTGGGGATCGTCGAGGGCGAGGGCGTCGCGCACGACGTGGCCGACGGCGCGCTCGGCGCGCTGGTCGAGTCCGGGGAGGCGAGCGCCCGGCCGCGCAAGGTCGCGGTCGCCCATGCCGAGGGCGTGCGGTGGCTGCTGGTCGGACTGGGCGCACGCGACGGGCTCGACGCCGAATGCGCGCGCGTGGCCGCCGCGGTGGCCGAGGGAAGGGCGCGCGACCTGGGGGCGCGAGTGCTGTGCTGGGAGGTCCCCCACCACGTCGACGACGCCTTCGCCGCCGGCCTGGTCGAGGGCACGCTTCTGTCGGCCTACCGCTTCGACCGCTTCAAGAGCGATCCGGGCGACGACGACCGCGGCGCGGAGTCCCTCGTGCTCAGCGCGCACCACGACGTCTCGACTCCGGTCGACGCGGCGGCGGTGGTCGCCACGGCGCAGAACGCCGCCCGCGATCTCCAGAACACGCCGTCCAACGAGCTCACGCCGACGCGGCTGGGCGAGCGTGCCCGCGAGCTGGCGGACGACGTGGAGGGACTCACGGTGGAGGTCGACGGCCGGGACGCGATCGTCGACCGCGCGATGGGCGCCTTCGCCGCCGTCGCGCGCGGGAGCGACGAGGAGCCCGCATTGATCACGATGCGCTATGCGCCGGCGGCCGACGCCACGGGCCCCGTGCTCGGGCTCGTCGGCAAGGCCGTGACGTTCGACACCGGCGGGATCTCGATCAAGCCGTCGGCCAAGATGGAGGAGATGAAGTTCGACATGTCGGGCGGCGCCGCCGTGCTCGAGGCGGTCGGCGCGATCGCCCGGCTCGGACTGCCCGTGCGCGTCGTGGCGGTGATCGGGGCGACGGAGAACATGCCGAGCGGCCACGCGGTCAAGCCCGGCGACATCGTGCGCGCCCGCAACGGGACCACGATCGAGGTGAACAACACCGACGCCGAGGGACGGCTTGTCCTCTCGGACTGCCTGGCGTGGGCGGTCGAGCAGGGCGCCGAGCGGCTCGTGGACCTCGCCACGCTGACGGGCGCGATCGTCGTCGCCCTGGGCTCGACCCACGCGGGCCTGTTCTCCAACGACGACGCGTGGGCCGGCGAGGTCGAGGCCGCCGCGGGCGCGAGCGGCGAGCTCGTGTGGCGACTGCCGCTGCACGCCGAATACGCGGAGATGATCAAGGGCCGCTACGCCGACATCGTCAACACGACCGAGGCGCGCAAGGCCAGCTCGATCACCGCGGCCGAATTCCTCAAGCGTTTCGTCGGGGACGTGCCCTGGGCCCACGTGGACATCGCCGGCACGGCCTGGAACCTCGACCGCCCGTACGCGCGCAAGGGCGGCGCGGGCTTCGGGGTCCGGCTCCTGGTGGATCTCGCGCGGCGTGCCGCCGCCGGCGCCTGACGCCCGGAGCGGACCCGCACGACCGGGTGCGCCAAGAAATCCGTGACTGTCATGAAGTTCTCGGCGCGCCCTCTTTACGGCCGGTGAAGGCGGCTCCGTAACCTCAGGCACGCTGGACCGTTCCAGCACTAGTCCCTTGCGAGTGGGACGCCGGGCTTGGGTCGTCGCGTACGCGCGGCGGCCCGGGCCCGTGTTTCAGTTCTCAGTTCTCAGTTCTCAGTTCTCAGTTCTCAGTCGTAGGTGCTCCTCGTGCGGAGCACGCCACGCCTGGCTGCGTCCTTGCCTGACGGCCCCCGGCCCGCGCCAGGACTCGTCGGCGGCCCGCGCCAGGACCCGTCCGCGCTCTCAGCGGATCGCCAGGAGGCGCAGGAGGCGGCGGCCCAGTGCTCGGTCGCCCTCCACCCGGACCTGGCCGCCCGCGACCTTGGCGAGTGCGCTGCGGCCGCGCACGGTGGCGGGATTGGGGACTCCGCCGACCAGCGGCGCCACGGTGAGCGCGACCACGTGCGGGAGACGTCCGGTGATGCGCAGATCGGGCTCGTCCCAGGCGCCGTCCTCGACCACCACCACGCCCCCCTCGAAGACCAGGCGCACCGGCGCGAGGTCCTCCGCGAAGCACAGCTCGATGCGGCCCCGCATCTCCATGGCGAGCTCCGGTCGGCGGCCGGCCCCGCGGTCGACCAGCGCGAAGATGCTGGCGGCGATGCCGTCGTCCGTGGTGGCGCCGAGGCGCACCTCCGGCGACGTACGGCCATTGGTGGTCATGGCCGCCGGATGCTACGCGAGGGCGGCGGCCGCGCCGGCCGCCGACGTGGCGCCCAGCGCCGCAAGCAACCAGCGGAGCGCGCCGGCCTCGCGACGCGCGGCGAGCAGGCACGCCGCCGCCGCCGAAGCGCCGAGCGCGACGAACGCCGGACGCAGCACACCGATATCGCCGCCCGCGAGCTCCCACACCAGCGCGACCGCCGCCAGCGCGGCGGCGACCGCGGCGAGCGCGAGGGCGGCCCGGGTCGGCCGTGGCGCGGGCGGCCCGGTCATCGTGTCGCGTTGTCGTAGGCGGTGAAGCCGCCGATCACGATCGCCGAGCCGCAGCCGACCGCCCCGACCGCGTTCGCCGCCGCGATCGCGGCCGCGCAGGTGGCGCCGACGCCCGCGCCGATCGCCACCACGACCGCGACCTTGCGCACCGTGCGCCGATGACGCCACACGAAGCCGCCGGCGCCCCCGAGGATCGAGGCGGCCGGGACGGCGGTTGCCACGCCTCCCAACGCGGACGGGACCGAGCCGAGGAGACCTGTCGGCCCTGTCTCGCGCACCCCCACGACGGCGCGCATCCCCCGCAGGGGCCGGAAGTCCGCGGCCGTGAACACGCGGGTCGGTCCGCATTCGCGGCCCGCGATGGCGCAGGCGAGCCGCTCCGGCAATCCGCCGTCGCCGACGGCGTGCGCGGCCATGGCCAGCGCGCTGAACGCCGCGGCCACGAGCAGCAGGAGACCCGTCCATTCGACCGTCGACTGCCCGCGCTGACTCCGCATGCCGCGACCGTAGGCCTCGCCACGCCCGTCACCCCGCCTGTACGCGAAACCCTTACGAAGGCGTGCGGATCAGATCTCGAGTCGGGACTCCTCCAGGTCCATTTCGCGGACCACGCGGTTCATCACCTCGTTCGAGATGGTCCCCTCGTTGCGCAGGCGCAGGAGCGCCTCGCGCTGGGCGGCGAGCACGGACTGGACGGTCTGCTGGTAGGCCAGCGCACGATCCTCGTAGCCGATGTCCTCGGCCTTGCCCACTCGGGCGGCGAAGCGCCCCCGGCGGTACTCGTAGAGGCGCTTCATGCGGTCGAGGGTGTCGTCGCGCGTCCATTCCTCCTCCCCGAGGGCGTCGAGCTGAGCGATCGCCGCCTTGGCCGCCGTCAGGCGTGCCCGGACCTCCTCCAGGTCCTCGCTGTCGTCGCCGTGCACGTCGAGGCGGCGGATGACCGCGGGCAGCGTCAGCCCCTGGAGGATCAGCGTGGCGGCGATCACCGCGAAGGTGAGGAAGATGAGGAGATCGCGCGCCGGGAACGGCGTGCCGGCGTCGGTCGTGAAAGGGAGCGCGAGCGCGGCGGCGAGGGACACGGCGCCGCGCATGCCCGCCCAGGCGATCACGAACCGCGGCCCGGCCCCGATCCGGCGCGCGCGTTGGCTCGGGCGCCGATCCAGCGCTCGGATGACGTAGGGAACGCTGAAGAGCCAGGCGACGCGAACCACGATCACCACCGCACTCACCGCCGCCGCGTAGCCCGCGAGCGTGCCGGCCGAGTATCCGCCCAGGCTGTCCGTCACGGGCCGCAGCTGCAGCCCGACCAGGACGAAGAGCGCCGCGTTGAGGAGGAAGTCGAGGATGTCCCAGACCATGAAGCCCTGGAGCCGCGTGCGCGCGTCGATGATGCTCGGGCCGCGGATGCCCATGTAGAGACCCGTGGTCACCGCGGCCAGCACGCCCGACGCGCCGAGCGAATCGGCCGGGATGAAGGCCGCGTACCCGCTGAGCAGCGACACCGTGATGCTGAGCTGGGGGTCGCTCACGCGCTTGCGGATCTCAGCGATGATCCAGCCCACGATCAGGCCGATGGCGATGCCTCCGGCGGCGCCCGCGACGAACTCCAGGCCGGCGCTGGCCAGGGAGAAGCTGCCACTCACAACCGCCGCGACGGCGACGCGGTAGGCGACCAGGGCGGTCGCGTCGTTGAACAGGCCCTCTCCCTCGACCGAGCTCACCATGCGCCGCGGCACGCCCAGACGCCGCATGATCGCCGCGCCGGCCAGCGGGTCGGTCGGCGAGACCACGGCGCCGAGCGCAAACGCCGCGCCCCAGGGCAGCCCGGCGATGAGCTCGTGCGCGACGACCGCGACGGCGCACATCGTGACCAGCACGAGCCCGACCGACGTCAGTGTCAGGCCGCGCAGGTTGGCGCGCATGTCGTTGATGTTCGCGAAGAAGGCCGCGCCGTAGAGCAGCGGCGGCAGGAATATGACGAGGACGACGTTGGGGTCGAGCTTGACCGTGGGGACGCCCGGGATGAAGCCGAACAGGGCGCCCCCGATCACGAGCACGATCGGGTACGGCAGCGCCAGCCGGCGCGCCAGCGCGCCCAGCACCGTCACCGCCACCAACAGCCCGACGATCAGAAGCTCGGCCTGGCCCATGCCCGGGAGTGTGCCGATCGCGACAGCCCTCTGTGAGAATCACGGCCCGTGGACTTCGAGCTCTCCGACGAGCACCGCCTGCTCCAGAGCACCGTGCGCGACTTCGCGCGCGGCGAGGTCGCCCCAGTGGCCGAGGAGCTCGACCGCACGAAGGCGTTCCCGTACGACATCGTGCGCCGCCTCGGCGAGCTCAACCTCATGGGGATTCCCTTTCCCGAGGAGTACGGGGGCGGCGGCGGCGACACGCTGGCCTACGCGATCGCCGTGGAGGAGCTCACACGCATCGACTCGTCGGTCGCGATCACGCTGTGCGCGCACACCTCACTGGGCACGCAGCCGATTCACCTGTTCGGCAGCGAGGAACAGAAGCGCGAGTGGCTGCCGCGGCTGTGCGCGGGCGAGCGCCTCGGCGCCTTCGGGCTCACCGAGCCCGAGGCCGGCTCGGACGCCGGCAACGTGCAGACCCGGGCGCGCCTCGAAAACGGCGAGTGGGTGATCGACGGCGCCAAGCAGTTCATCACCAACGCCGGCACGGACATCTCGGGCGTTGTGGCGATCACCGCGGTCACCGCACAGGAGAACGGCGACAAGGAGATCTCCAATCTCCTCGTCCCGAACGGGACGCCGGGATACGAGCAGGGAGAGCCGTACCGCAAGATGGGCTGGAACGCGTCGGACACCCGCCCGCTCACGTTCACCGACTGCCGCGTGCCCGAGGAGAATCTCCTGGGACCCCGTGGCGGCGGCTTCAGGCAGTTTCTGCACGTCCTCGACATCGGCCGCATCGGCGTGGCCGCGATGGGGGTGGGCCTGGCGCAGGGCGCCCTCGACGAGGCGCTGGCCTACGCCAAGGAGCGCCGGGCGTTCGGCCAGCCGATCTCCAAGTTCCAGGCGATCCAGGCCAAGCTCGCCGACATGTCCACCGAGATCGAGGCCGCGCGCCTGCTCACCTACAAGGCCGCCCGGCTCAAGGACGCCGGCGCCAACTTCTCGCTCACCGCCGCCCAGGCGAAGCTCAAGACGGGCCGCCTGGCCGTGCGCGCCGCCGAGGAAGCCGTGCAGATCCACGGCGGTTACGGCTACATCGAGGAATACCCGGTGTGCCGGTTCTACCGCGACGCCAAGATCCTCACCATCGGCGAGGGCACCGACGAGGTGCAGCAGATGGTGATCGCGCGCGCCCTGGGCGCGTGACCCGGCGCCGCGCGGCGCTCATGTGGCTGGCCCTGTTCGGGGTCTATGCCGCCACGCTGGGCATCCCCTCCGCCGACCACCACCGCTACGCCGGCGACGAGCCGCACTACCTCCTGATGGCGCGCTCGATCGCCCAGGACGGCGACATCGACCTGCGAAACGACTACGCCCGGCGCGAGTACCGCAGCTTCTACTCCGGGACGCTCCGGACGAACGGGCGGGTCATCGCCGGCCGGCTCGTCGAGCCCCAGCCGGCCGGAGTCTCGGTACTCATCGCCCCCGCCTATGCGCTGGGCGGCGGCACGGCCGCCGAGCTGCTGATCGCGGCCCTGGCCGCGCTCGCGTTCGTGCTCGCCGCGGCGCTGGCGCGCCGCCTCGTGCCGGAGCCGTGGGCGACGGCCGCGCCGCTGGCCTGCGCGCTGTCGCCGCCCGCGCTGGGCGCGGCCACGGAGATCTACCCGGACGTGCCCGCCGCCGCCGCGCTCACCGCCGCGGCGCTCCTCGCGCTGCGCTACCGCGACCGCCCCCGCCTGCGCACCGCCGTGGCCCTCGGCATCGTGCTCGCGCCTTTGCCCTGGCTCGGGGTCAAGTACCTGGTCCCGGCGGTGCTCGTCCTGCTCGCCGCGTGGCGGTGGGCGGCGCGCCGCGGCCGCGGCACCCACGGGCTCGTCGCGGCCGAGGTGCTGTTCGCGTCGCTGGTCGCCTACGTGACCGTCAACGGGCGACTGTACGAGGCGCTGACCCCCTACGCAGTGGCTCCCGCCGGCAAGCCGACCGCGGACGCGCTCAGCAGCACCGACGTGTTCGACCGCCTGCCGCGGCTCGCTTCGCTGTGGTTCGACCGCGGCGTCGGGCTGCTGCGCTGGGCCCCGGCCTTCGCCCTCGCCTTCTTCGCCGTATGGCTGCTGTGGCGCTCGCGCCGTGACCGGGTGGCGCGGGCCGTGCCAGAGCAGCGCGAGGTCGAGGTGACCGCCACGCTCCTGGCGCTGCTTGCCGGCACGGTCGCGGTGGTCGCGGTGGTGGCCGCCCCCACGATCACCGGCGACTGGTTCCCGGGACGGCATCTCGTGGCGGCCCTGCCCGCGGCGGCCGCGCTGGCCGCGTGGGGCCTGCGTCACGCCCCCCGGATCGGGGGCGCCCTGTGCGCCTTGACCGTGGCCGCCGGAGCCTGGCTGTTCGTCGCGCTGCGCAGCGGCCACGGCACGTGGGCCCACCCCCCGCACGAGATTCCGTGGGGTCCGCTCGACGTCCTGTTCCCCCGCTTCGGAACCGGCTCGGCGTGGGCGGCGGTGGTGGGCTGGGCACTGGCCGCCGCGCTTGCCGCTCTGGTCGTGCGCGAGCTGCTGCGGGTCCGCCGGCAGCACGCCGCCGCGGCGCTCAGTCCGTGAAGTCCAGGACGAGCGTGCCGAGCGGACCGAAGTCCGCGCGCACCTCGTCGCCCGCGGCAACGGGAACGATCGGGGTGAGCGATCCGGCGATCACGAACTGTCCCGCACGCAGCGCCTCGCCCATGAGACCGAGCCGGCGCGCCACGGTCCGCAGGGTCTCGGTCAGGTCGCGGTAGGACTCGGCGATCGAGACCGCGCCGGCCTCCTCCCCGCCGCGCCGGACCGCGACCGCCAGCCCGTCGAGCTCGCCGCCCACGCGCGCGGCGTCGAAGTCGCCGAGCAGCAGGCCGCGATGGAACACGTTGGCGGCCAGGATCGCGTGCAGGTCGTCGAGCGGGCGATCGAGGTCGACGAGCTCCAGCGCCGGCGCGACGGCGTCGATGGCGTCGGTGACCTGCTCGGGCGCCGGGTCGGCCGGCACGTCGGCGCCGAAGCGGATCGCCAGCT
>DASYIJ010000015.1:0-4548 GCA_035997675.1 Solirubrobacteraceae bacterium | reverse complement strand
TGCGGCTCCCCGTGCTGGACGGGTCGCGGACGGCCTGCAACTGGGACAACGATCCCGACGCGCTGCAGCCGGGCATCTTCGGTCCCAGCCACCTGCCGAGCCTGTTCCGCAGCGACTACGTCACCAACTCCAACGACTCCTACTGGCTCTCCAACCCCAAGCAGCCGCTCACCGGCTTCGCCCGGATCATCGGCGACGAGCGCACGGCGCGCGCGCTGCGCACGCGCTCGGGGCTGGTGATGGTGGCCGAGCGCCTGGCCTCGGGCCGCTTCTCGCTGCGGAACCTGCAGGACATGGTGTTCGCCAACCGCCAGTACGCCGGCGAGCTGTTCCGCGACCAGCTGGCGGCCATGTGCGAGGCCAACCCGACGCTGGCCGGCTCGAGCGGGCCGGTGGACGTGAGCGCCGCCTGCCCGGTCCTGCGCGCGTGGGATCTGCACGACGACCTCGACAGCCGTGGCGCCATCCTGTTCCGCCGCTTCGCATCGCGCGCGCTCGCCTCGGTGGGCGGCGCGGTCGCCAACCCGACCGTCTTCGCGACCCCGTTCGACGCCAACGACCCGGTGCACACGCCGAACGGCCTCAACACCAACAGCCCGCAGGTGCGCCAGGCCCTCGCCGACGCGGTCACCGACCTGCGGTCGAACGCAATCCCGCTCGACGCGCCGCTGCGCGGCCATCAGTACGAGGTGCGCGGCGCGGAGCAGATCCCGATTCACGGCGGTCCCGGGACGCTCGGGGTGTTCAACGCCATCAACGTGACGTGGACGCCGCCCGTCGGCTACCCCGACATCCCCCACGGTTCGAGCTTCGTCCAGGCCGTGCAGTTTGCCGGCGGCGCGTGTCCGCGCACCCGCACCATCCTCACCTACTCGCAGTCCACCAACCCGAGCTCGCCCTACTTCGGCGACCAGACGCGGATGTTCTCGCGCAAGGAATGGGTCCCCGGGGCATTCTGCGAGGGGGACATCCGCGACGACCGCCAGTTCACGCTCACGGAGTTCGGCGCGCGGCGGTCGTGCGCGCGCCGGGCCGGCCTCACGCTGGCCGCGCTGCACGCCCGCGGGCGCCGCGTGCGGCGCGTGGACGCCTACGTCAACGGCCGGCGGGTCAAGGTCTTCCGTGGCCGGAGCCTGCATCGGATCACGCTGCGCTCGCTACCGCGCGGCGGCTTCGTCCTGACGCTCGTGTCGCGCACCGGCACGGGGCGCGGCGGGCGGCGCATCACGTCGGTGTATCGCTTCGGCGGCTGCCGGTAGCCCGGCTGGCGTCGACCGCTAGGACTCGAGCTGGCCCGCGTAGAGCGCGAAGACGGCGCCCTGGGGGTCCTGCACGATCCCGATCTTCGCCATCTGGATGTCGATCGGCCCGGCGATCTTCGTGCCCCCGAGCTCAACGACCTTGGCGAGCCCGGAGTCGATGTCCTCGGTCCCGAAGTAGACGAGCCAGTGCGGCGGCGTGCCCGGAGGGGTCACCTCGCGAATCCCGCCGTTGCTCCGCTCCCCGTTCATGATGATCAGGTAGGGCTCGGGACTGCCCTCGAACGGCGTGATGGTCCAGCCGAAGAGGGCCGAGTAGAAGGCGGCCGAGGCCTCGAGGTCGGGCGACTGGAGCTCGTTCCAGCACAGCGCGCCGGGGGCGTTGACGAGCGCGGCGCCGATGTTCTCCCGCGGCTCCCAGACCTCGAAGATCGCGCCCTGCGGGTCCTGGATCACCGCCATGCGCCCGGCGTCCATCACGTCGAAGGGGGGTGACAGCACGGTGGCGCCGAGCTCCCCCGCGCGCTCCGCGGTCGCGTCCGCGCTCTCCACCGTGACGTAGGAGTTCCACGTCGGCGGCGCACCGGCGTCGCGCAGCATCTGGGGCTGCGGCGAGATGGCGGCGACCACCTTGCCGTCGAGCTGCATCATCGAGTAGACGATGCCGTTCCCGACCGGCCGGTCGTCCGCCTCCCAGCCGAATAGGCCGCCGTAGAACGCCTTGGCCGCCTCCTGATCGGTCGTCGTCAGGTCGGTCCAGGAGAACGTGCCGGGTGCGTACTGAGTGCGTTCACCCATGCCTCGCGAGCCTAGCGCATGGCAGACTGCCGCTCCGTGCCGGCGAGCAAGCCCAATCCCGAGATCACGCCGGAGCTGGCGGCCCGCGCGCTGGCCGGCTCGTTCCCCGGCGATCTCGGCGTCGAGCTGCTCGAGATCGGCGACGGGCGCGTGCGAGGGCGCCTCGACGCCGATCGTCGGCACCTGCACCCCGGCGGCTACGTCCACGGCGGGGTATGGGTGGCCTTCGCCGACACGGTGGCCGCGTGGGGAACGATGCGCCACCTCGTCCCGGGCCAGGACTTCACCACGGTCGAGCTGAAGGCCAACGTCTTCTCGGCGGCGCGCGAGGGGGACACGCTCGACGCCGACGGCGAGCTGCTGCACGCCGGCCGGCGCACGCAGGTGTGGGAGGTGCGGATCCGCAAGGGCGATCGTCTGGCCGCGAACTTCGTCTGCACCCAGCTGATCATCGCGCCGTGAACTTCGCGGTCGACGTCGTCGAGGCGGCGCCCGCGGGCGAGCGCGCTCTCGTCGAGCTCGCGCGCGACGGCTCCCGGCGGGAGTGGACGTTCGGCGAGGTGGCCGAGCGCAGCGCGGGCCTGGCGGGCGCTCTGGCGGCGGGCGGCGTCGGCCGCGGGGACGTCGTGCTGACGCTCGTCGGCAACCGTCCCGAGTGGGTGTTGGCGATGGTCGCGTGCTTCCGGCTGGGAGCCGTCGTGCTTCCGTGCAACGAGCAGCTGCGGGCCAAGGACCTGCGAGTACGGATCGACGCCGCGAATCCGGCGGTGGTGATCGCCGACGAGCGCAACCTGGTGGAGCTCGAGTCCGCGGGCAACGCGGCGGCGATCATGGTCGTGCCGGACGAGGCCCTCCTGCAGGCCGAACCGGCCCCGCCGGCAGCGCTGTCCGCCGACGACCCGTGCCTGATCGTGTTCACGAGCGGCACCGCGGGCGAGCCCAAGGGAATCGTGCACGGCCAGCGCTATCTCCCCGGCCAACGCACCCAGGCCGAGCACTGGCTCGCGCCCGCGCCCGGCGAGCTCGTGTGGTGCACGGCCGCCAGCGGCTGGTCGAAGTCGGCGCGCAACGCCTTCATCGCGCCATGGCTGCGCGGGGCCGCGGCGCTGCTGCACGACGGGCGCTTCGACCCCGAGGAGCGCCTGGACGTCCTGGAGCGCGAGCGCGTCAACGTGCTCTGCATGGCGCCGACCGAGTACCGCGCGATCGCCAAGCGCGCCCGGCTGCGCCCGCTGCCGTCGCTCACCGGCCTCGTGGCCGCCGGCGAGGCGCTCAACCCCGAGGTCCTGCGGGCGTGGGAGGAGGCGACCGGCCTGGGCATCCGAGACGGCTACGGGCAGACCGAGACCGGGCAGCTCACCGCGAACCCGCCGGGAGAGCCGCCGCGACCCGGTTCGATGGGCCGCCCGCTGCCCGGCGTGGACCTGCGGGTCGACGACGGCGAGCTCGTCCTCGCCGACCCGTCCACCGATCCGACGTTCTTCGTCGGCTACGTCGACGGCGCCGCGCCCGCGCGCGGCGTGTGGCGCACGGGCGATCGCGTCCGGGTGGACGACGACGGCTACCTGTACTTCGAGGGACGCACCGACGACGTGATCATCTCGGCCGGGTACCGGATCGGGCCCTTCGAGGTGGAGTCGGCGCTCGTCGCCCACCCCGCGGTGGCGGAGGCGGCCGTGGTCGCGGCGCCCGACGAAGAGCGCGGGTCCGTCGTCCGCGCGGTCGTCGTGCTGCGCGAGGGCTACGTCGCGGCCGACGACCTCGCGCGCGAGCTCCAGGACCACGTCAAGCGCGAGACCGCGCCGTACAAGTACCCGCGGGTCGTCGAATTCGCCGGCGAGCTGCCGAAGACAGCGAGCGGCAAGGTGCGCCGCGCGCTGCTGCGCGGTGAGGGCTAGGCCTTCGGCGCCGGCACGTCGGCCAGCGCCTGCGACGGGCCGCCGACGCATCCCTTGAGTCGCAGCTTCGCCCAGCGGTGGGCGTCGCTCGTGGCCGCGGTCGTCAGCGCGGGCCGCCGGCGGGCCAGCTCGGCCGCCGGGTTCGGGCTGTGCTTCAGCGCGACCGTCAGCTGGCCGAGCGCCCGGTCGGTGCGCAGGCCGATGTTGATCGCGCTGTCGTGGCTGCGGTCGGTCCCGATCGGCGGGTTGACCCGCGCGATCCGGTTGGTGAGGAGGCGGTTGACCGCGCGCAGGCGACGCAGGCGGACCAGCAACGTGGCGCGGTCGGTCGCCGCCGGCAGCGTGCGCTGCTCGGCCTGGGCCCGCGCGCAGTAGTCGGTCACGCGTGTCCGGTAGTCCTGCCGGCTGAGCGCCGGTCGCGTGCACCCGGCGAGCGCGAGGGTGGCGAGGACGACAAGCGCCGGGAGGCAGCGGCGCGCGCGGCGCGACATCGCTAGTCGGTCAGCGCGACGACCGCGTCGATCTCGACGCCCGCGCCCTGCGGGAGCGCGGCGACGCCGACGGTCACGCGCGCGGGGGGATCGC
The DNA here is from genome assembly GCA_035997675.1 of Solirubrobacteraceae bacterium. Classification (GTDB taxonomy): domain Bacteria; phylum Actinomycetota; class Thermoleophilia; order Solirubrobacterales; family Solirubrobacteraceae; genus JALYZC01. The sequence goes on along the minus strand of DASYIJ010000015.1, from coordinate 8 downwards.
CCTCGAAG